>WJIJ01000026.1 GCA_014730345.1 Candidatus Zixiibacteriota bacterium
AACCCTAACCTTAAACAATCCCGAAGGAGGTGATATAGAAGTAGTGATTTACAATCTATACGGGCAGGAGATAAAAAGATTTCAAGCGCATGGAGGAAAGGAGGTAAAAATAGGCTGGGACGCCACGGATGCTATGGGAAACGAACTCTCATCAGGAATCTATTTCGCCAGGGCAAGGACATCCCAAAGTTCCCAAACAATAAAACTGATGTATCTCAAATAGAAACCTGAAATTTCCGGATGGAATAAGTTGATAGGGGGCTTACAACCGCGCGTACTGCTCCTGCCATAAACGGCGGTAGTGAAGGTAGTCGTTGAGGACCTTTTTTACGTAATGACGCGTCTGGCTGACCGCGTAACGGTCAAGGAAGTAGGGGTCGGGGTTATCGCCTGCTTTTCTCAGCCATCTGCGGACATTGGTGGGTCCGGCGTTATAAGCGGCGAGGGTGCGGATAAGGTTGCCGTCGTAGCGTTCGATCAGGCCGGCGAGGTAGGCGGTGCCGATAAGCGTGTTCTTGGAGGGATCCTCCAACTCTCGGTTGTCCGCTAAACGAATGCGCAATTTGCGGGCGGTGCGTGATGCAGTGCGGGGCATCAACTGCATCAAACCGATAGCTCCCGCGTATGACTTGACATCGGAGTCGAAACGGCTTTCGTTCTTGATAATTGCCCATACGAGGAATGGATCTACTTCCGCTTTCGCCGAGGCGGTTATTACCTGGTCATAAAATAAGGGAGGGTACAGAAGAAACTCGGTGTCATCGAATTTCTCGAAGTCCTGACCGCGGGTATAAATCAACTCGTAGAATTCATCAAACCTGGCATTGTTCAGCAGGTAATTGGCCAGGTAAATTGAATTTGTGGCCGAGAGGATATCGGAGCGCATGATTTTCCCGAATACCGATACCGCCAGCTCCTCGAAACCGAGGTCGGCGCAAATCGTGTATAAGGCGAGAGGGATGTTAACCGCATGGGTTATAAAACCTTCCCGGGAAAGGCGTTTTTGCAGGCTCTTCCATTTTTCGTGGAATATCGACACGGCTTTCAATGCCGCCAATGTATCGGGGCCATTGCCGCCTTTTTGGATCAATTCGGAAGAGGGGAGAATATCCATTATGGCCGGGTAGTAGTAATCGCCGTTTGTTTTACCGAGCTGGTCATGTAGTTCCTGCGCGCGGGTTGAATCGCCGGAAGCTGACGCGGAGATATATGCCCAGTATAGCCCCTCATGCCAGATGCCTCTTTTATCCTCCGATTTTTGATATTCGAGGAAAAGAGAACATGATTGAGTGTAATCCCCTTTATCAAAATTCAGCCAGGCGTAGTTTAATAATTGGGTTTCGCGCAGACCAAGGCTTCTGTCCCGCGCGCGTACGCCCAGAAGATATTCAAGCATCTCCTGTGTTTTCTCGCCGTTGTTGGCCGAGATTATATCGCGCAGGGCGATAGCGTCGGCCCCGTATGGATGCTCCGGGAATTTTTTGATAAAATCCGAGTATTCCTTGATGGCGGCTTTGTAATGCCTGCTTAAAAATGCTGTTTCGGCGGCGTAAAACTTCGCCAGGGGATATATATCCTTGTTGAAATCAGTTAGCTTGTTTATTGAAGTGAAAAGCCTGCGAGCCGTCCGGTAGTGCCCGATATTTTTACGGCATAAACCTTCGATAAATATCAACGAGTCGTCCTCGTGAACTTCGCGCAGGTATGCCAGCGTGGTGCGATACATGCGCCGTTCAAGGAGCTTTGCGCTGATTTTGCGAACAAGCTGAATATCATCGGTGGGGATAATTTGATTAATTGAATCCTTTAAGGCAAAGCGGTTAACATTCGAGACATATTTATAATAGTTTTCCCGTGAACGTTCAATTTGGTTTGTCATTATAAAACATTCCGCGGCCCGGCGTAAGTTGTGGGCGGCTATATCCTTATCGTAAGCGCATTCCGCCGCCGTGACAAACATATCCCCGGCGCGTTTGAAATCCTGCTTATGGTATTCTTCCTCGGCTTTAATGCTCAACATCTCGGCATAGAAGATGCCACCGGGAAATTCATCGAGATAATGCCCGGCGTTGGCCGCCGCCCCGGTATAGTTATCGAGCTTCAAAAATGAATGAGCGGTGAGGTATAACTTCAACTCACGGAGCAGGTAATTGTTGTTGTGGTTGAACTTTATAAGGTGACTGGTCGCTTCTTTGTACTGTCCATTTTTATAATAAGCGTAGCCCTTTTGCAGGTAGAGCAAATTGTAAAGCTTGAAATTAACCCTGCCATAACCGGGAAGTTCCAATCCGACGAACTTGAAAATGCTGTCGCCAATAAGGCTGTCGATAACCTCGATAGACTTTTCATAATCACCTTCGGCAATCAAATCGACCGGTAGCCACCACTCGCGAGTGTCGGTTTGCGGCGCGTCAGTAGATGAATAAGTTAGGTTAAAAGCAATAAATACTGATAATATTGATATTAAAGTTATGAATTTCGGTCGTCGGTTCATCGCAGGTATAATCTTAAAATGCCCCTTTGTTAAGAAATATAGTTATCAGGATTATCGGCAATCCGCCGATTTCAATTACCTGTTTTTAGTAGCTGTTGCCCATTTTCTCAGGCCTGCTGTAATATACGTTGTCATTTCCTAAAAATTCCTTTGCCTGTGAAATCCATTTTCGGTCACCCGCTACCCGGGTTCTCTGTAATTCTATTTCGCCTTTGCCTTTAGCCGTATTTACAAGTAATCTGACCGGACAGTTGCCCGGCTTCTCTCTTAAGAAACCGACAAGTTGATTGAGCAGTTCCTCACCGTTATTGCCGAAATTTACATTTATAGTAATTTCTTTGGCAAGCTCAGCGCCCGCCTCGGAAATGGGGAAGATCCTGTCCGATACCAGCTTAACGCTTTCCTCCTCGCGGGTGGAAGTTCTCCCGCTGACAATTATGGCGTTATCCGGTTTTATATGACGGCCATATTGTTCATAGCAATCGGCGAAAATTAATACTTCTATAGTGCTTTGCATATCCTGCAGATTTATGAACGCAATCCGGCGGTCCTTTTTGTCGGTGTTGTACTTGATACTGGTTATCAAACCGCCCACTACCACCGGAGTATTATCCTTTACAAGTTCCAATTCCTGGATGGAGTGTGAACAAAGCCCTCTGAGCTCCTTTTCGTATTCTGATAAGGGATTTTTAGTAACCCATACCCCCAAATACTGTCTTTCCAACGACGCCACTTCCGAGCCGTTGAACGGCGGTACGGGGGAGAGGTCATCTTCAAGTTCGGGGCTTGTATCCGATTCGGGCATATCAACCGAGAATAATCCGAATTGCCCTTTCTTTTTGTCGTCCTGTATCTTTTGCCCGCGCATAATTGCCGAATCAAGAGCGGTTACCAGCTGGCGCCGTGAACCGGGAAGGCTGTCGCACGTTCCCGCCAGTACGAGGCTTTCCAATGCTCTGCGGTTTAATGCCGCCCAATCGACACGACTGCAAAGTTCAGTCAGGGAACTGTATTTTCCGTTTTCTTCGCGTTGCTTAACTATAGCTTCCGCCGCTCCGTGACCCACATTTTTCACCGCCACCAGCGCGAAACGTATTTTATCGCCAATGGGCGTGAAACCGCAGTCGGATTCATTTATATCCGGCGGCAATACCTGCAATCCCAGGCGCTTGCATTCATCCATCAGGAAATTAATGCGGTCGGAGTTATTCATTTCCGAGGTCATCAAAGCCGCCATGAATTCCGCCGGGTGATATGCTTTCAAATAAGCGGTCTGATATGCTACTATGGCGTATCCGACAGAATGCGGTTTATTGAATCCGTAGCGGCCGAAAGTTTCAATCTGCGAGAAAACCTTTTCGGCAATAGCTTTATCGATACCGTTTTCTACCGCGCCCTTGATAAATTTCTTTTTCTGTTCAACCAGCACATCGGCGAGTTTTTTACCGATCGCCTTTCGAAGTATATCCGCCTCGGCAAGGGAGTAACCGGCCATCGCCGCCGCTATCCTTATAACCTGTTCCTGGTAAACGATTACTCCGTATGTTTCCGCGAGTATCGATTCCAGCACCGGATGATCATAAGTAACTTTTTCGCGGCCATGTTTACGGTTAATATAAATCGGAATCATGTTGGCATCAAGCGGACCCGGACGGTAAAGCGCGTTCATTGCCGTCAAGTCCTCAATGCAGGACGGCTTCAGTTTTTTCAAAAACTCGGTCATACCCGAGGATTCGAACTGGAATATGCCCCCGGTTTTTCCTTCCTCGAAAAGTTCGTAGACTTTCGGATCATCCAGGGGGACGTTTTCTATATCGATTTCCTCGCCGGTTTTTTTCTTAATTAGCTCCAATGCCGTATCAATGACCGTTAGCGTTCTTAATCCCAGGAAATCCATCTTAATCAGGCCGATTTGTTCGATACCGCGCATATCATACTGGGTGGTCGTGTCGCCCTTTGTGGACTGGAACAGCGGAACATGGTTTTCGAGTTTCGAAGGCGCGATTACCACCGCCGCCGCGTGGGTCGACGCGTGCCTTAACAGCCCTTCGAGAGTCATTGAATAATCGAGTAGTTTCTTTATCTCCGGTTTTTCATCATATTCTTCTTTCAACTCCGGCACATCCGCCAACGCCTTCTGGATGGTCATTCCGATTTCCGCCGGAACCATCTTTGCCAAACGGTCTGCTTCACTGTAGGACAGGGACATCACCCGGGCTACATCACGAATCACCGCCCTCGCGGCCATGGAACCGAATGTGATAATCTGGGTAACATTTTCCTCGCCATAAAGCTCATTGACATATTTGATTACTTTCTCGCGTCCGGAATCAGCAAAATCGACATCGATATCGGGCATGGACACCCTCTCCGGATTTAAAAACCTTTCGAATAGCAGATCATATTCCAGCGGGTCGATGTTGGTGATTCCTATGCAGTAGCAAATCAGCGAACCGCCTACAGAACCGCGGCCGGGACCAACACGGACTCCCACTTTACGGGCATGGTCGATGAAATCCTTCACAATTAGGAGGTATCCCGCGAATCCCATCTTGATAATGATTCCCAGCTCATATTCCAGGCGTTCCTTCGCTTCCGCGGTTGGATTGCCGTAGCGCTTCTTTAACCCATCCCGGGCAAGGAATTCAAGGGTTTCTTCCAATGTCTTGAATCCTTCCGGGACCGGGAATTTCGGGGGATGATATTTGCCGAATTCAATCTCCAGGTTACATTTCTCGGCTATCTTAAGGGTGTTGTCAACCGCTTCCGGGTAATCTTTAAACAGTTCCCGCATCTCCGCGGCGGTTTTAAAATAAAGCTGGTCGGTGGGATATTTCATCCGGTCGGTGTCAGATAATACCTTGCGGGTCTGTATGCACAGCAGGGCGTCATGGGCTTCGCTGTCTTCCTTGTCCATGTAATGACAATCATTGGTAGCGGCAAGACCGACTCCCACATCTTCCGCTAAAGCTGTCAACTCAGGCAACGCCTTCAATTCATCCTGTAAACCATGATTTTGTATCTCGATAAAGAAATTTTCCGCGCCCACGCAATCCCTGTAAAATTCCGCGGTTTTGATAGCTTTCTCCTGGCTGCCCTGCAGAATATATGAAGCCAATTCTCCTTTTAAGCATGCTGATAAAACAATCAGCCCTTCGCAGTTTTCCGCGAAAAAGTCATGGTCGATTCTTGGTTTATGATAAAAGCCCCTCTTATAGGACTCTGATGTTAACTTTATGAGGTTCAAATAACCCTGGTAATTCTTGACCAGCAATACGAGATGGTTGGGGAAACCGGCTCTGCTGTCCATACCCTGCGGGGCAACATACGCTTCCATGCCGATTATGGGCTTTATCTTGTTTTTAGCCGCCTGCCGGTAAAAATCTATGGCCCCGAACATGTTTCCATGATCGGTTATAGCCAGCGCGGGCATTTTGTATTCCACCGCTTTGGCAATCATCTTGTCGATACGGCAGGCGCCATCCAGCAGACTGTACTGGCTGTGGACATGTAAATGTACGAATGAATCTTTCATATCTTCCAATATATTTAACTGCGAACAACCCGCAAGAGTTTATTATATTGGGGAAATAATTACCTGTCCTGGAATAGAGAAGCTGTAGATTCTTTGTCTTCTATGATTATGCAATCAATCAATGATTTTCCACACCACGGCGGCAATAACCATGCTGAAAACCATAATCAAGGATAGAATGATGACTATAAATACAAACAATGACATAATAAATAACCCCTCTTACATACGATGAAAAGAATTGAAGCGATAATATTCCTCTTGCTATTTCACATTGAGTATTATCCCAGCTTTTTACCAAAGGAGTTTGCCTCCCCTATATTTTTTGTGTGAATTCCAAATGCTATTTCAATAAGTATAATCCCTGATAGCATTGAGAAGCAGTAAAAATATCAATTGGGATAAAAAAGCGGAAGGGGTGGGAATCGAACCCACCGGGACATGCACGTACATACCCCCTACGGGTTTGAAGCCCGCGGCCGCCACCAGACGACATCCTCTTCCGGTACATTCATTTAGCAGTTAAACCCTTGATGGTTAGGGGGTTAGATTTCAATGGACTTTTCGCCGATATCTGCCGAAAAACGCCAAAAACGGCACTTCCCAAGCACACCAGAAGCACAATTTTAAAATCCGATTTTCTCGATTGAACTTTGTTTATGGTTCTCATATACATGCGAATAGTTCATTAAGGTTTTTAAATCTCTTATCCGTGCCAGTTCCATTACGATACGCGGTGACGCGCCGTGAAGCAAGAGAAAAGTAATATAGGTATGCCGCAGAGTATGAAAAGCGACCCCGGGTTCATCGATCCCGATCCGGACAAGGAACCTTTTAAACCTCGATGTCAGGCTGTAGATATT
>WJIJ01000027.1 GCA_014730345.1 Candidatus Zixiibacteriota bacterium
ATAAACTTCGGCGTAACGGAGATTGTTATCAACGGAGATAGCGTCGGCCGCCGTCCATGGATCGCGGTTTCCATCGGTAGTTAGAATGTACATCCGGTCGACAACATCCTTAATATTGCCGGGGCGGAGCCTGGCTTTGTAATATTTTTCTATTTTGACGATTCCATTTTCCCGGCATAAGCGGTCTAAGGACTGGTAACCGGTGGTAAATCCCTGCGAATCGAAATCCCCGGTACGGAGCGGTTTTGAACCGGGATATGTGCCCACCACAACTTTATCGGATAGGTATAAGATTCCCTGCTGGTCTATTATTTTCTCAATGGAATTAGCATTAGAACTGAATAATAATGATGAGAGTAACAGGGCAAATAATACATAATTAAAGCTTTTAAAATTCATTAAACCGCTCCTTGAAACTTGTTTACATTATTCACGGGGGATTATATTCTACGTTAGTTTTCAGTCTTTACTAAAATAATCAATAATTGCGCGCAGTCAAGGGTAAATAACCGTTGTATTTACCGAATGTTCCGTTGGTCAAATCGGTATTCGCATGAATCGAGAATCAGGGTTTTACTGAAAGAAGTTATGGGCACTAAACCAGCCAAAACCATTCCGAAACCATGGTTATTCATTGCACATTTTGATAATTGATTTTAAATCATTTTCAGCCGTCGTAATAACTGTTGTGCAAAACCCGATTTAAGAATTAACGGAAATTATTTTATAATTCATTTATAGAGGGGGCTCGGTATGAACAGAAACTTGTTTTTATGCTGTATGTTAGTCGCATGTTTTTTATTGTATTTCACGCAGGCACTTGCTGAACCGCGCGTGCCGGTCGAATCACCGAAAGCGGAGAACAGGAGCGAAAATATTAACTCGCGGAATGGTTTCGTTCCCCAGGATATAGATTTATCTCATTTAACCGGCAGAACCGCGCCCGACGATTTGCGCACCATGTCCACCCCGGCCCAATGGGATTGGAGGACTACCGGAAAGGTTACATCGGTGAAAAACCAGAGCTCATGCGGTTCCTGCTACGCTTTCGCTTCGATTGCAAATATCGAATCGAAGCTGTTAATCGACGGCCAGGGAACTTTTGATCTATCGGAAAACAATGCCAAGGAATGCAACTGGTATGATACGAATTGCAACGGCGGCAACTACACCAAGATGGCTAACCTGTTCTCTAAAAAGGGGGTTGTCCTGGAAAGCTGTGACCCCTATGTGGCCAGCAATCAGAGCTGTAACAGCTCATGCGCCTACCAGTTTACGCTTCTTGATTGGAGAATTATCTGCACCGGCTCGGTTCCATCAACTTCAACATTGAAGCAGTATATATATGATAACGGGCCCGTTTACACTTCGATGTACGCCGGCAATGGCGACGCCTGGGCGTCTGAATTCGGTAGTTATGATGGTTCATACGGGTTGTATTACGCGGGCGGAGAAACTCCCAACCATGCCGTTTTCATTGTCGGCTGGGATGACAGCGGCACCCATAACGGCGGCGGCACCGGCGTATGGATAGTCAAGAACAGCTGGGGAACATCATGGGGAGGAACCTGCGGTTATGGCTCAGAGGCCGGTTATTTCACCATCGCCTACGGTTCGGCGAATATCGGCCAGTATTCTTCGTATATCAATTCCTGGGAAGCGTATAATTCCAACGGCGATATACTTTATTATGATGAAGGCGGCTGGACGACCGGTTGGGGTTATGGAACTACTACCGTATGGGCGTTGTCAAAGTTTGTTATACCCAGCACGACTTACATTACCCGGGTAGAGTTCTGGACTACCGATATCACAACCGATGTTGACGTATATATCTATGATGATTTCGACGGCAACAGCAAAAGCAACTTGTTAGCCAGCAATTTGAACAACCAGTTCGACGAAGCCGGTTACCATTCGGTGGAGCTAACCACGCCCTATCTCGCTTCCTCGAGCCAGGATGTATATGTCGTTGTTAAATTCACCAACGATTCATATACCTATCCACTTGCGGCGGATGACCAGGGTCCTAATGAAACATCTACCACTTATATGAGTTCATCCGGTGGAGATGGAACCTGGTATGACCTTGGCGCGGGGCAGAGCGACGATGCCTGTATCAGGTTGCGGACTTCGACTACTCTTGATGTTGGAACCGAAGAATTCGCCCAGGTACCGGACGACCTGTTGATTTTACAGAATTATCCCAATCCATTTAACGCGCGCACGAATATAGAATATGGTGTAACCGATGATTGCCATGTCGATTTGCGCGTGTATAATCTGCTGGGCAGAGAGGTAGCGACGCTTGTTGACGGTTTCAAGCACGCGGGTTATCATAAAGCGGTCTGGAATTCCGGAGAGGTACCATCGGGCGTGTATTTCTATCGCCTGACCGCTGGAGAAAATACCCAGACCAGGAAAATGATTGTTCTTAAGTAGGGGGTTCTAAGCGGAGGGCATGTTTATGCCCTCCGCCATTGACGGTTAGCATTTGTAAGGGGTGATTGCATCTACAGAGAAAGGTATTTTGAAAATGGGAAGCGATTTGGATCAAATACAATTTCAATCGGTTGCGCGTAAAGAATTGTCAAAAGCGATTTTTATAACGGATGTCGAAGGAAATATCCTTAATGCCAAAGCTGTTTCCGGCAGTTTTCTGGGCAAAACCGAAGATGATTTAAAAGCTGACGGAAATATAGCCGGATTATTGGGGATTGATATAAATGATGAAAGCCTTACCGGCGCTCGCAATGGCAAACCGGTTTCTCTCATGCTGTATGATAACCGCACGGGGAATACTAAAAAGTGTACGATTGAGATCATTCCGGCGAAGGCAGGAATCGATTTACTGGTGGTTATATGTTCCGAAGTTTCCATGTCAATAAACAATCGCCTGCGCGATGATGGATATATTGATAATGGTTATGAATCGATTGGAAACAGGGTTGGCAGGATTCCGGAGGGAGTTTCCGATTATGAATGGAATAGTGAATCCGGGGACTTATTTTCAAAACTGACATTGCGCGAGCTACAGATAGCCCGCATGATAAGCGAGGGAAAATCATCCAAGGAAATAGCGTCTGAATTGGACCTTTCGGCAGGAACAGTGGTTTTGAGGAGAAACCATATCAGGAAAAAGCTGGGGCTGGTTCATACCAAGAGGAATTTAGCGGTATTTTTGAAAAAAGTTTTCAGCAGAGAATTCGATTTTGGCAAGGAGCCGAGGTTTTAATATATGTGTATTTATCTTATAAAAGATATATGAAACCTATTTATTCATTACACAAATATTATTTTACTAAATTCTACATATGTGTATGAAATTGACGAAATAATAAAGCGGGGGAAGTAGAGTAGTACAAAGGAACAATGGCAGATTGGCGGGTTAATCGGTTAAGTGAATATTGATCTTATTTCAAGGGGTATGCTATGGCTGAAACAAGTACTAAGCATGAAGCAGTTGCTGGATGCGAGACCGCGCTTGAGAACCTTGCGGGGAAGTATTTAACTTTCCGCCTTTCGCAGGAAGAGTATGGTATCCAGATTTTAAAAGTTCACCAGATTATCGGCGTTTGCGAAATTACCGCCGTGCCCAATACGCCGCATTATGTCCGCGGTATAATCAATCTGCGAGGGAGTATTATACCTGTCATCGACCTGAGGCTTAAATTCAGCATGGAGCCGAAAGAGAATACCGACGAGACATGTATTATCGTGGTTGATGCCGGAGCGCAGGGCGGTTCTATCTCGATGGGTGTGCTGGTAGACGCCGTTTCCGAGGTACTGGAGATAGTTAGATCGGAGATTGAGGAGACTCCTAACTTCGGTTCGGCGGTAAACGCGGAATACATACTGGGGATAGGCAAGGTTAAGGATACGGTGAAGATTCTTCTTGATATCGACAAGGTGCTGGAGACATGCGATATATCAACAATCGATATGGAGACATCTGCCGGCGGAAACGGGGAAACCGAAGAAGAAACCCAGACAGCATAGATTCTAAGTCCGGAATGGACGTTGCGGTGTTTTAAAGTCTTCAGGATGTTACCGGGGACAGTTTGATGAGTATTATTGGTTTGAGCGGGATAAAATTTCGGCGCGGCGAGATTTTATTTTATGGATGAAAATAGGGCTTTATGCTGTTGAATAAATTATCCATGCTAATTGATAAAACCTGAGCTGGAGGTCATTTAAAAGGCCTCTGGAAAATAATAACTAACCTTAAGGAGGGGATTATGTTTAAAAACCTTAAACTCGGCGCAAAGATCGGGGTTGGCTTCGGAGTGCTGATTCTAATCGCTTGCTCATTGGGCATGCTGGCGGTTTACAACATGAATAATGTTGAGACCGAATCCAACAAACTCGCTTATGAGTATGTGCCCGAAGTGGAAGTCGCGAACAACGTGGAAAGATTTTCACTCGCGACCATGTACGCGAACAGGGGATGGGGATTTACAGAAGAAGAGAAATTTTACCAGGAAGGACAGAAGAATTACACTGAGGTTCAGAAGTATATCGAAGAGGCGAAAGTACTCGCCGACAATTCGCCTCACTTGGTAAAGCTTAAAGGGCAGATCACGGATGTCGAAAAAGCCGTAGGCGAATACGGAAATCTTGTTGAACAGACGAAACAGACCTTTGAAAAGCTGAATAATAATCGCGCCCAGCTCGATGAAGCGGCTGAAGTGTATATGACTAATTGCAACGATTTTCTCGCGGGGCAGAACCGAAAAATGGAAGAGGATATAGCCGCTGATGTTTCAGACGACAAACTTGTTGAACGCCTGCAGAAAATAACTATAGTCAACGATATTATTGATGTGGGAAACGCTACAAGATTAGCCGCGTGGCGTTCGCAGGCCGAAAGAGACCCAAAACTAATACGGGATGCCCAGAAGAATTTTGATATTATGGCGGACAAGTTCGATGACCTGCGGAAGATAACCTATCTCGCGGTAGATTTGGAACGTATCGATAATACTGAACACGCCGCCGAGCAATACAAGAATGCCATGAACGAGTTTCTCGTGAACTGGACTGCTTTACAGGAAATCAATGCAAAACGCAACGATGCCGCCAATGTAGTGTTGAATGGCGCTAAGGCGACTGCACTTGCCGGTATGGAACAGTCGCTTGAAATTGCCGAAAACGCCGCGTCTGCCCTGTCAACCGCTTCTTCGGTTATGATAACCGGGTTGATTGTCGCTGTTATCGCCGGTATATTATTGGCGGTATTTATTACCCGCGGTATAACCAAACCGATAAATGGAATTATTCAGAGCCTGACTGAAGGTTCCGAGCAGGTCGGTTCGGCATCCAACCAGGTATCTTCGGCAAGCCAGTCATTGGCCGAAGGGGCATCGGAGCAGGCATCATCGCTTGAGGAAACATCCTCGGCTATTGAAGAGATGGCGGGGATGACCAAGCAGAACGCCGACAACGCGGCCCAGGCCAATACCCTCGCTACCGACGCGGCCAATGCCGCCCAGAGGGGCAATGACCAGATGAGCCGTATGTCCAATGCTATGCAGGAGATCAAAAAATCATCCGATGAAACCGCGAAGATAATCAAGGTTATTGACGAGATCGCCTTCCAGACAAACCTGCTGGCCCTCAACGCGGCTGTTGAGGCGGCCCGCGCGGGCGAAGCCGGTAAGGGATTCGCTGTTGTTGCTGAAGAGGTCCGCAACCTGGCTATGCGCAGCGCCGAAGCGGCCAAGAATACCAGCGCGCTTATCGAGGAATCACAGACCAATGCTGATAATGGAGTAAAGGCAACCGAAGAATTTACCCAGATACTAAACGAGATAATCACAGGTATCAAAAAGGCTAATGACCTGGTTAGCGAAGTTTCGGCGGCCAGCAATGAACAATCGCAGGGGATTAACCAGATCAACACTGCCATCAGCCAGATTGACCAGGTTACCCAGCAGAACGCTTCTAATGCTGAGGAATCCGCGTCGGCGAGCGAGGAACTCTCGGCACAGGCACAGCAGATGCAACAGATTGTAGGCGACCTTATCCTGATTGTCAACGGCGCTAACGCTGTAAAGGAGCAGCAGAGAAACGCCGATCGCAGGGCCGCGAATAATACCCGCCAACACCATACGCCCCATATCAAGCAGAGCGGTTTGAAAGACCGGTTCAGAAGGAAACAGAGAACATCGGATACTGATAATACAGCTCTCAACGATAACTCGCTTCAGAATAGTGAAGAAGTAATACCGCTTGAAGAAGACCAGAAAGAGTTGGCCGAATTCTAAGTTGTAATCTCTTAAATCCTAATCACTTAACGGCAGGCGTCTGCGCCTGCCGTTTCTTGTTAATTATATTTCCCAAACCATTGACAATTTGACTGAAAAAGATATATTAATAGCATATAAATCAGTTCGTTTTATTCGCTAAACGAGTGTTCTTCTCAAACCGAAATAACTGCTTCATATATCCATCCAAAGGAGTTTTCGATGCTGAATTGGTTATCGCGTTCTCGCGTGGGATATTTTAACAGTCCCATCACAACAGTGTTTTTGCTGTTCGGATTATGCTTGTTGATGATTGCTTTCTCCATTCCCGCGTTTGGTCAACTTACGAAAGCGGATATCGAGAAAATGAGAGAACAGGGCAAACAGGAGGGCTGGTCATTCACTGTCGATGAATTTCCGGCTGTCAACCTTCCTCTTTATAAACCGGAAGTTTCGCCTCCGGCTCATGAAATATCCGATGTGATTAAGCGAGTGAAGGTTGCTAATCTCCAACCATTAAGAGATTTACCGGACAGGTTCGATTGGAGGGATTCCAGCGCCTGCACGCCCATCAAAGACCAGGCCGATCCCAATTGGTGCGCGAGCTGTTGGGCTTTTGCTTGTTGCGCCGTAATCGAAAGCCAGGTAATCATACACGATGGCCTGGTTACCGACCTCTCGGAACAGTGGCTGGTAAGTTGTACAGAGTCCGGCGATTGCGGTTTCTGGAACGACTGGTATGGCCAGTGCTATGATTATATGCAATTGAATGGCGATACTGATCCCTGCGGCGATTGGGGATGCGTAACCGAACAGGAGTTTCCGTATTCGGGTACCAACGAAGCGTGCGGTTGCCCATACGATCACCCCTACTGGATTGATTCTTACGAGCTGATTGTACCCTACGGTCAACGGCCCACTATTGAGCAGATAAAAACGGCGATTTACACTTACGGCCCGGTCTCCTGTAATATTATATGGGACGGTCCCTTTGTCGGTTACTCCGGCGGTATTTTCGATGATGAAAACAACACCGGTTCGTTGAATCATTCCGTGGTACTCGTGGGCTGGGATGATAACCAGGGCACCGAAGGTATCTGGTTTTTGCGTAACTCCACCGGAACCGATTGGGGTGAAGAAGGATACATGCGAATTGAGTATGAATGCCACCGCGTAGGATGGAACACCGTATTCGTTCACTACACTCCCCAGAGCGGGATGCGCGTTACCCCTATGACCAATCTAACTGCCGAGGGTCCCGAAGGCGGGCCATTCACACCCTCGAGCAAAAATTACCTCATTGAGAACCTCGATGATTCTTCCTTGACCTATAGCGTGTCCAACATCCAGCCGTGGATTGATATATCTAACTCCAGCGGTGTACTCGCCGCCCATGATACCGTAACTGTTACCGTATCATTCAATGATAACGCCAACTCCCTTTCCAACGGCCAGTATACAGATGTGGTAAGTTTCGTCAACGAAACCAATCATGACGGCGACACCCAAAGGGATGTCAACCTGACGGTTGGTATGGATGTAGTATACGAGTGGAGCCTGGATACTGACCCGGGATGGACAACCGAAGGATTGTGGGCATTTGGAACCCCGACGGGGCAGGGCGGACAGTATGGAGGACCGGATCCGACCAGCGGTTATACCGGAGCCTGTGTCTACGGTTATAATCTCGACGGCGATTATGAAAACAACCTGGTTGAAACACACCTTACTACCGAAAGTTTTGATTGCTCACAGATATATAACACTCGCCTCAGATTCCAGAGATGGCTGGGTGTTGAACAGCCGGCCTATGACCATGCTTATATAAAATTAAGCACCGATGGCGTCAACTGGGAGATAATCTGGGAGAACAAGGGAGAAGTGGCTGATACGTCATGGCACCGTTACGATATAGATATTTCCGCCTATGCCGACGGCGAGGAAACCGTATATCTCCGCTGGACCATTGGCCCAACAGATGGTTCGTGGCAGTATTGCGGATGGAATATAGACGATATCCAGATATTCGGGATTCCCGTTGAACAATCGCCGCTTATTTTCTCTTATCCTGATGGCCGTCCCGATTATGTCGACCCTGACGGAGGGACATATTTCAGGGTGGAAGTATTGCCGTCTTCAGCGAACCCAAAACCCAACTCGGGCAGGTTGTATTATAACTCCGGCGACGGATGGTATAATATCCTCATGCAGGAAATATCGCCGAATTACTACCAGGTTTATTTCCCGGATTTCGAATGCGGCGCGGATATTAACTATGTGGTTACCGCGCAGACTATGGGTGGAGCGACAATCCCCGATCCGCCGGGAGCGCCGAGCAATACCTACAGCGCGTTTGCCGCGGAAGGGTTCGAGGTGGCCTATTCCGATGACTTTTCGGCAGACCTGGGCTGGAGCGGTTTAGGCGGAGATGGTGAATGGACTATGGACGCGGCCACCGGCGGCGCCGGCGATGACCAGTATGGCGGACCCGACCCGGCTGAAGACCATTCCCCGACATCCGACAACAGGGTCCTCGGCAATGATTTGACTTCGGGAACCGGCGGCGACTATAACCCGGGTATCGTTGAAACCCAGTGGATTACATCTCCGGTTATCGACTGCTCCGATTATATTGGAGTTACCATGAGTTTTTACCGATGGCTGGGTATCGAGCGCAACGATTACGACCATGTTTACCTCGAAGCTTTCGATGGCACCGACTGGGTGCAGTTATTCGAGAACGGCTCTTCGCATATCGATGAAGACCAGTGGAATCTTGTTGAATACAACCTGAACGACATCGCCGACGGCAACGCGGATTTCCAGATTCGCTTCGGCATCGGACCCACAGATGATTCATGGCAGTATTGCGGTTGGAATATCGATGACCTCGAAATTCGCGGGTACTCCTGCACCGGTTCATCGACTCCCGCGGTACAGGTTGATATGATACCGGACGATCCCCCGATTACAATTCCCAAGGGAGGTTCGTTTACATTTACCGGCATCCTCGAAAATACTACCGATGAGTTGCAGGTTGTTGATGTATGGGTAACCGTGCGTCTTCCGAATGGAACCGTTTACCGTCCTATCGAGGAATTCTACGACATACATCTGCAGCCCTATGCCTACGTATCGGTTCCCAATGTAAGCCAGAGTATACCGCTTTTCGCTCCGGTTGGTGACTATGGTTATCTTGCGTTCTGCGGATTCTACCCGAACGTGGTTATCAGCGAAGCGGAATTCCCATTTACCGTTATAGAATCAATGGGTAAAGGCGGCGCTAATGACTGGACATTGAGCGGCTGGTTCGATGAGCGCGAGGTTAATATCCCGCTGGTAACTGAACTCCGCGGCAATTACCCGAATCCATTTAACCCGTCGACGGTTATAGATTATGATATATCCACAGGCGGGCAGGTTAAGCTTGAGGTATTCAACCTGATGGGGCAAAAGGTGGAAACGCTTGTCGATGGTTACCAGACTGCCGGCCAAAAATCAGTCAACTGGGAAGCGTCACAGTACTCATCCGGAATCTATTTCTACCGTTTGACAACGGATAATTACTCGAAAACCAAGCGTATGACGCTGTTGAAATAAAAAGTCATGTGGCCGGGTCTTAAGACCCGGCTTTACATATTTATCCTGTGTTGGAAAAAAATATGCTGAGGAAGGTTAATATGTTTAAGAGTTCCGGTGTACTGTTAACAGCCATTGGTTTGGCGCTGATTATTGTCTCAACTTCATTAGCCGCGCCGGTTATTATCTCCGGCGGTCCCGAAAACGATTACGAATCATGGATTGCCCGGCTGAGTGATGGCAGGCTGATGGTGATATTCGACCGTAACCCGGATTGGGCTTCCGGCGATTTATATGTCTCTTTTTCATCCGACGACGGAGCCACCTGGACATCTCCGCAGGTTGTTATTTCCGAGACCGGCGACCAGGCAACATTAAGTTTCGTGCAAATGCCCGATGATACGATATGGCTGTGGTACGCGTCAAATCAAACAGGGAGCTATGGTATTTACGAGGCATGGTCAACCGATGGTATAAACTGGAATCAGCAGGGAGCCATCGACCTCGGTTGGGGCACAGCCACCCATTACGATCCTAATGTTATCCTCGAACCGGATGGTTCATTGACAATGAGTTATGTTGTATCCGGCAGTGGTGTTTACATCGCCCATAAGCCTGCCGGCGGCCAGTGGGATACCGACAGGACGCGGGTTTCATCATCGGGTTTCCGCGCGAGGGTAATGAGGCATAATAACGGAACATACCTGTACGCTTATCATAAACGTACCGGTGGGCAGTACGACTATGATGTTTTTACCACTACTTCCGTTGATAGGATAAACTGGACTACCCATGGGCGATTGACTACGAATCTAAATTCGCATGACCCATTCCCATGCCAGATGCCCGATGGTTCTTACATGGTCTACTACGCAAAGTATGAGTCGCCGGCGTATAATCTATGCCGCCGGAAATCTTTCGACGGCATCAACTGGGAAAGCGAGGAACAAATAACCAACGATAATACTAACAACACCCAGCCGCACTTTTTCACAGATTATACTAACCTTTACCTGGTGTGGGCCCACGCGGTGAGTTATCCCTACGACCATGATGTCTACTTCGAACGTTTTGCATTGGACGCGCCGCCCGTGTCGGTGGAGATGATTCCTGACAATACCCCGGTGACTGTAAATCCGGGCGGATATTTCACGTTCACCGGCATACTTGCTAACAATACCCAGCAGTATGCGATGGGCGATGTATGGATAATGCTTGGATTGCCTGGAGGAAGCCAATATGGACCAATCGGACGTTTCGACAATATCCCATTAAGCCCCGGCCAGCAAATCGTGGTGAATAATGTACGCCAGGATATACCGGCATACGCGCCCTTAGGGACGTATAATTATACCTCTTACGCCGGTATGTATCCTTCGATTAAAATCGATTCCTCAACATTTGAATTTACCGTGGTTGCCCCTGCCAGTGGTACTACTGATGAATGGATTCTGGACGGATGGTTTGATGGCGAAGGTTCCATTATCCCCGTGGAAACCTCCTTATCAGGCAACTATCCGAATCCGTTCAACGCAATTACCACGGTTGAATATCAACTGCGTGACAATGGGCATGTAAAACTGGAGGTGTTTAACCTCAAAGGCCAGTTAGTTCAAACCTTGTTTGATGGTTATCAAACTGCCGGCCACAAATCGGTCATGTGGGACGCGTCAACATTTTCAAGCGGGATTTATTTCTACTGTCTGACAGCGGATGATTACAAGACAACTAAGCGAATGACCTTGATGAAGTAATAAATAACTTTTTACCTCGATTAATTCCGGTTTCCTGTTTGATTTTTACTGTTTATTCGCTATCTTAATTCAGGTCATGCTCGTCTTCCGCGTAGAGTTTTTCTTCTTTTAGGTGAATAGAAGATATTTTTAAAATACCACCAGGAGATTTCCATGAATAATGTCAAATTTTTATTCCCGGGTATTTTCTTGGCGCTGGCTTTGGTCGTTACCGCCGCCGGAGCCGAGATCGATACCGATTATTTTCAGAAAATGCCCCACAACTTACTAACTCCAGATTATTACCAGCCCAATCCAAATCCGCTGGAACCTTTGGATGATACAGTGAACGTCCGCGTAAATTCGGACAACTCCGGGCAGATACAGAATGAACAACAACTGTGTATCAATCCCACCAATCCCGATAATGTGGTTGCCGTATGGCGCGATTTCCGTCTCGGCTACCGCCGCGTTGGTATTGGATATTCCTTCGATGGCGGCCTTACCTGGACCGATAACCTTTTCCCGGTTACAGGGCGGCCATGGCATTCGGACCCCGGGTTGACTTATGATATTTACGGCAACTTTTACACCGTTGTCCTCGCCTACGAACCCGACCAGTCCTACAGCGGATTTGAAGTTTTCAAATCGACCAACGGCGGCGTTACATGGGGTAACCCAACCGTAGCTATCGATGGTGTTCCCAATGTCTTCGAGGATAAAGAGCTGATTGCATGTGATAGAACCCCGGGTTCACCTTACCAGGGAAATTTGTATATTGCCTGGACCAGATTTTACAGCACCAATATCCATGTTATCCGCTCAACCGATGGCAATAACTCATGGTCATCACCGGTACGCATTTCCGATGCAGGAGGCGTCCAGTGGCCGAATCCAGTAGTTGGCGCCGATGGAGTGGTCTACGTAGCTTGGGTGAGTTACTACGATGATATCAGGCTGGACAGGTCATACAATGGGGGGGCAAGCTGGGGAAGCGATATTAACATTACAGATATCTATACCGCCAGCGACTATATTAACGGAAGCATTCTTGTTTTCTCATATCCCGCACTCGATGCCGATATTTCCGGGGGAGAATACCATGGCAACCTGTACCTCGCGTACATGGACAGGACCTCCGGCGATTACGATATCTATTTCAGGCGTTCGACCAATGAAGGTTCAAGCTGGAGTTCGGCGGCGCGGTTGAACGACGATTCTTTCAACAATGGCCGCGACCAGTTCCACCCATGGCTGGTGGTCGATGAGAACGGCGTGATAACCGTGATGTTTTATGACCGCCGCAACGACCCCAATAATCTTCTCTATGATATATACATCACTCAATCGTCAGACGCCGGCTATACCTGGACTGAAAACCAACGGGTAACTACTGTATCCAGCAATCCGACAACATTGACTACAGCCGGATTAATTGGTGAGTACAGCGGTCTTTCGGTTCGTAACGGTGTGGCAAACCTTGCCTGGACCGACTTCCGCCTGGGTGATCAGGATACTTACTCAGCACGCATTGAGACATACTCCGCCAGTGATTTATCAATCGAGATGATTCCAGACGAAACACCTCCGGTTTATGTTATCGCCGGCGGTTCATTCAGCTACACCGGTGTTCTGGCCAACAATACCGGGCAACAGCAGGTCAGTGATGTTTGGGTGAATTTAACGATTCCCGGCGGAGGTTCTTACGGACCGGTTCAGGAATTTTACAATGTCGTTCTCAATCCCAACCAGCAGATAAGCGTTCCTGATATTATTCAGGATGTTCCCGGATTCGCGCCCGAGGGTACTTATAACTACATCGCCAATTGCGGTAATTATCCATCGGATATAATTGACTCCGATACTTTCCAGTTCATTGTTTATCATCTGGGAGATGGGGCTGAAACCGGCGGCGATTGGAAACTTGCCGGTTGGTTCGACAATGATTCTTACGAACTGCCGCGTACATCCGGTTTGCTGGGCAATTACCCCAATCCATTCAACGCTTCGACTACCATCCGTTACACATTAACAGACGATAGGGACGTTAGCTTGAAGGTCTACAACCTGATGGGCGAGTTGGTGGAGATACTGGTTGGTGAACATAAAACAGCGGGTAATCATAGTGTCCGCTGGGACGGTACCCAGATGGCATCGGGGATTTATTATTACAAATTGACTGTCGGGGATGAATCCTATACCAAGCGCATGACCTTGCTTAAGTAGTTAACCTAATTACGCCGCCGAGACTCTCCGCCTCGGCGGCATAAGAAGCGTTAGTTTTTAATCCCCACCGGCGGATTTATGAACATACATCCTTTGACGAAGAAGTATTTCATGAACTTTTTCAACCGTTGAAAGTCTCACCATTGAATGTCGTTAAGTTATTACTGTAATTGTAATTAATCGCCAAATCGCCCTTGACAATACCGGGAATATTTCTATATTCATTCTTGGAATTCCGCATCATTAGTTACATCCCGCAGGTTAAACGGAAATTTTTATACGATATGGAGGTGAATTATGTGCTATCCATTAAAGGGGCGGAAACTTGCCGGTATTACAATGATGGCTTTTCTTCTGGTAACCGCCTTATTATTAACCAGCGCCAAGGGTGAATTAGAAATTCCCGATTATTATGACAAAATCGATTCCGAATTATTTATGAAACTGCCTTCCATGGAAAAGGTCATTGTCTGGGTAGAATTCATGGACAGACCTTTCTACGGGGCTTCTCGGGAGGAGTGCCGTCGCTATCTGGATATTCACAGCGGATTACCCCCGGTCAGCCGCAGTTACATCGAGGCTGTAGCGGCAATGGGATTTAAACACCGCGCTGTAAGTGAACTGAGCAATGAAGCGTCATTCGAAGGTCCGTCTACGCAGGTTTATTCGATTGTTTCCCTGCCGTTTGTGAAAAGGATTTCGGAGGTTCTTAACGGCTGGGCAAACTGGAAACAGGTTGGGCTTTCGGGAGAAGGTATTGGCGGCGTTATTTCAGACCGGGGATTATGCCAGCCCGACAGCCATTCTTGCACCGGTGACCATAACCAGGGCAACTTTCCCAACAGCGTTCCCATAGGCGCAGTCAATCTCCAGAATCTGCATAACAATGGCAATAATGGCTCCGGGATTAAAATCGGAATTGTTGATTCGGGGATAAAGGAGGATAGCGGCGGTTCAAACAAACATGAGACCTTTGATTGCCTTGTTACCGGCGGGGCTAAGATCTCCGCTCAGAAAGATATCGCCCGGGACGATTTCATCGCCGATGATGAAATCGGACACGGCACTACCGTCGCCGGTGTTTGCGCCGGTTTTGTTTCCCGCAATGGTGGCGGCGTATTTAATTATATTGGAGCCGCTCCGGACGCCCAAATGGCTATCGCCAAATTTTCCTACATGGAGGATGATGAAGAACATTGGGACCAGGATCTTTTTGCCGAAGCTGTCAAGTGGTGTGTGGATACCGCCGATGTGGATATCCTTGTTGTTACCACTACCTGGGGAGGAACGAGTTACCCTTATAGCGGTTACAACCGTCCCGCGCGATGGTGTGATTGGGCCGCCAAACAGGGGGTAATAGTCTGTGTGGCCGCTGGTAATGATTTCAACCCGCCGGTATCTTTCATCCGCGCGCCCGCCGGGAATTTTAACTGCATAACCGTGGCCGCCACCCGTCCCGACGGCAACGTTATTGCCGACTATAGCCAGCATGGTCCCGCTAAGGACGGGCGCATAAAACCGGACGTTGCCGCACCCGGTGGAGTGGATGGCTCTGGAAGCAATTATACCAACCAGGATTCGCTTATAGCTTGTCCGGTTATGGCGGATGTCGATCATTACGCGTGGTTCAATGGAACCAGTTACGCTACTCCATATACAGCAGGCGCGATTGCATGCATGCTTGAGGCCGATAATACTTTAATCGGAGAACCGCTCGACGTGCGCATGCGCCTTTGGGAAACAGCAGTTGACAAAGGTCCAAATGGAACCGATACCTTGTGGGGCTTCGGCTTATTGGATATAAATGCCGCGAATAATTCAGGGGGGTATGCCAATTTTATGATGATTGACGCCTGGGATTCCGAAGTCGGCTTCATACCATCCTGTGACAGGGGCGACCAGCCGGAGTTAAGCGGCCAATCCAATGGAGTGGGCATTTACCAGGGGGAAGGGGAAGGCGATGCCGCGTTCTGGTGCAGTCCGGCGATATTTGTTGATAATGACGGCGACGGCAGTCCCGATGACCCAAACCAGCCTGTAGCGGGACAGACCAACACATTCAAATTCATTGTAAAAAATGTCGGTGAAGGCGCGGGCAGGGCAAGGGTATTTATGTACACCCAGGATCCCAATACGGGAATGAGGGCGTGGAATTATATCGGGCAGGATGAAAAGGACATCAACCCGGGAGATTACGATACCATGAGCGTCGATTGGGACACCCCGGAACTGAATGGACTAAACCAGAAACATTGGTGTATTGTAGCCACTCTCGAAGACCAGACAAATCCCCGCAGGGACGATGATAATCCAATTCCCACGGGTCAAACATGGGGTTCGCGGCCGTTGTGGAATGTGGTCAAATGCGACAATATGGTTATGCGTAATTTCTGGGTGCAGTCCAGCGGTTCTGTTGATTCACTATTTTTCGTGTGCGAAAATACTGCCGATTACGACGCCAATATTACTCTCGGTGATGTTTCAACCTTGCCCGGAGGCTGGAGCATCAGCTTTGATGACACCTCATTTTTCCTTAATACCGGTACCATGAAAATCTGCACCCTGTTCGTCGATATCCCCGATTCGGCAGTAAATGGGCAGACCGCCGATATCTCTTTTGAAGCGGTAAACGACAGTGGGGATGTTCTTGGCGGGATACGGCAGGTCGTAAAAAAGGCCGCTTCCCATCATTTTGATGATTGTACAGTCAATGGTTGGAACGTTGGCAATTTCGGGGGCGGTATGTTCGATGCCAATCCCGATGTCTATGTTTCCTTTCCCTGCGGTCTAACCGCGATAGCCCCCGGGACCGGGAGCGCCGCGTGGGGCGTGAGTCCGCCTTTTGGATTGGTCACCGAAGAGCCATATATCATATCGACGCACTTCATGGCTTTAACGCCCGACAATGAAAATTTCCAGGTGCTGAACAATGAACAGGTTATCATCGAACTCGATTATCCGTGTGAATTAGTAGCGCTTCAACCATCGGGGCCGGCGGTTCCGTTGCGCGCTTTAAATCCGGGGATGTGGTATACTATAACCGTTAGAAGTTATCCTCCTCCGGGTGGTTTCTTTGATGTTTACCTTGGGGAATTGGGAGCCGGTGAAACCCTTATAGCCGCCGGATTAAATTTGATGAGTTCCTCCGCGGCCGATTACTTACTGCTCGGGGATACAGACAGTACCGGTTCCGGCAGGGGAGAATGCGCATGGGATGATATACTAATTTCCGGTAATTATGAACCAGTTGACATGTTAAACTGTGAACTTACGGTTATCAGCGAGCGGGTGCCTTCTGTTGAGGGCGATATTCTCTTTGACCTGTTTGTTGCAAATACCGGAACCAGCACATTCAACAACGGGCTGTACGGAGAGTTGTATCCGATTATCGGCGATTGTGTTAGCGGAACTCCATTTGATTTCAATCTCAAAAAACATATTATCGCGGAATCCTTCGCCCCCGGAGAGCATTTCGCGGGAAATTACTACTATCACGTCGTTAACGCCGGCGGAAACTTCAACCAGGCGGCTATCAAAACCGGCATTGGCCCAAC
>WJIJ01000003.1 GCA_014730345.1 Candidatus Zixiibacteriota bacterium
CGAAGTATTTGAAATTGACGTGAGGGCCGCTAATGGAACCGTCTTTCTCGAGGGTAAAGTGAATACGCTTTTTGAAAGGCAACAAGCCGAGAAAGCGGCGGAAAAGGTTATAGGGGTTATCGACGTTGTCAATTTAATTGAATATGAGATGGAAACTGCGGAAAAGAGCGATATGGAACTCAAGCACGATATTAACAGCAATCTATACTGGAGCCCGTTCGTTAACCAGGATGAGATTAAAGTGGAGGTGGATGACGGCGTAGTTACTTTGACGGGTACCGTATATTTCTGGAACGAGAGGGTTGCCGCCGAGGATAATGCCTTTCAAGCCGGGGCGAAAGACGTAATCAACAGAATAGAAACCCGGGCTTTGAAAGAATAATCCCCGATTAAACAAAGAGGTGAAAACAATGTTAAGAAGTATAAAAGAAACTCAAGGATACAACATCGTAGCGCGAGATGAAGAGTTCGGTAAAGCCAGGGATTTACTTTTCGACGATGAGGAATGGATTGTCCGTTACCTCGTAGTTGATACCGGTAAGTGGATACCCGGCAAAAAGGTAATAATTCCACCAAATCAGCTTGGTAAACCTGATTGGGCGGAGAGAATATTTCCGGTTAAAATGTCCCAAAAAGCTATAATTGAAGGACCCGCGCTGGATGCGGATGAACCCGTATCCCGTAGATACGAGAAGAAGCTTCATTCATTTTTCGGATGGAATCCTTATTGGTTGGTAGGGGTGCCTGAGAACGTGGTTATGGGACAAATGACCCATGCCGAGCAGGAATCAAGGGGAGGTGCGTCTGAAAACGAACCTGAACCGGAAGAAGAAACAGATTTAAGAAGTAGTGATGAAGTTATGGGATATCATATACATGCTACCGATGGCTCAATCGGGCATGTGGAAGATATAATTATGGATGATGAGGATTGGCGGATACGCTATATAGTGGTCGATACCAGAAATTGGCTTCCGGGTAAGAAAGTCCTGGTAGCTGTCTCATGGGTTCATGACATTAAATGGCTGGACAAGGAAGTGTATGTTGACCTTGATAGAGTTTCAATAAAGGACAGCCCGGAGTATGATCCCTCGGCCCCCATCAATAGGGAATATGAAGAAAAGTTGTATGACTTCTATGGGCGGCCCCGTTATTGGATTTAGAAAATATACTAACTAAAATGGAGGAAAAGATGACTGATAATACTCAAGCCATAGTTGACAAATATAAAGCTCAACTGGATGAATGGAAAGCCCGGCTCGATCAGCTGAAAGCAAAAGCTGATAAAGAAGGAGCGGAAACGCGTATCGAATACAACAAAAAAATCAACGAATTGGAATTGAAACTTGTTGCTTTACGGGACAAGGTAAAGCAAATGGAGAGCGCGGCCGGCGAAGCCCGGGAAAAACTCGGCAAGGGCGTCGAAGAAGCATACAACGATTTAAGCGAAGCCCTTACAGCCGCTATTAAAGGTTTCAGAAAGTAATTAACCACAGGAGAAAATAATGGCAGAATTCCAAGCTGATGTATTGAAGAATAATGAAGACATAAATGAATTAAGAGAGGATGTTGCCAAATTGAGAAGCGACCTGAAAACACTCATTGACAACGCCAAAGAAGCGGGACTCAAAAATGCTGATGATACCCGTTCAAAGGTTAAGCATTTTGTATCAGGACTTGATGAAAAAGTGCGCGAAAGCGTCGGCGACACCTACGAAAATGTGCTTCGCCAGGGAAACCGGGCGGTTAGTGTAAGCCGCGAAACCGTGCAAGAAAAGCCATTAGCCACGGTCCTGGCATCATTTTTTGCCGGGGTAGTCGTTGGCAGGTTGATACTCAAGTAGCCTTGTACTGGGGGACGACTGCGCATAAAGCCCGGCATTCGTCCCCTCTTTTAATGTATTAGTAATGAATTATGATATAAATGAAGGAGCTAAAAATGAAACTGAAGGGATACAAATTCGCATTTTTCATTGAAAATATGTACGAGGACATGGAGTTCTGGTACCCATACTACAGGCTTAAAGAAGAAGGAGCATCGATTACGGTTATAGCTCCCGAAAAGAAAGAATACAAAAGCAAGCATGGTATACCGGTCAAAGCTGATATCTCTATTGATGATGCTCGCGTCGAATCCTTCCAGGGATTAGTGATACCGGGTGGATTCGCTCCTGATTATATGCGCCGCGTTCCCGATATGGTCGAATTTGTCCGGAATATGTTTGTGGGCAGCCGTTTGGTCGCGGCGATATGCCACGCCCCCTGGGTGCTCGGTTCCGCCGGGATAATCAATGGTAAAAAAGTAACAGGGTTCTTTTCAATCAAGGATGATATTGTGAACTCCGGCGGTAAATGGGTTGATGAGGAAGTAGTCAAAGACGGTTCGATAATAACCTCGCGCAATCCTGACGACCTGCCCGCGTTTTGCAGGGAAATAATCGAAACTGTATGCAAGATGTTTGTTGAGACGGAGGTTACCGCGTCTTAGTGACGGGTTGATGGAAAAAGAACGGCGCGGTAAGTTATACAGCTTCCCGCGCTGTCTTTAAATAATCAGAAAAAGAGGTTCTTTACTGATGGCGGACAACGATGAAAGCAGTTCACTGAATAAGCCATGGGCTACGAGTAACCATGAAGTCCTGGAGATGTTGGGCGTAGATCCTGAAGAAGGGATTTCCGGTTCGGAAGTTGCTAAAAGAAGGAAGAAGTACGGCAAAAATATATTAAGGGAGCATAAAAAGAAAAGCGCCTGGCTTATTTTCATCGACCAGCTTAAAAGTCCTATTGTGTGGTTATTAGCGGCGGCCGCGGTGGTATCTTTCGCTTTCAGCGAATATGCTGAAGGATTAGCGGTTACCATCGTGATAATAATTAATACAGCCATCGGCTTTTTCACCGAACTCAAGGCCGTACGCTCAATGCACGCGCTGAGGAAAATGGGAAGGACTACCGCTGTGGTCAAGCGCGACGGTCAGAACAAAGAAGTAACCGCGGAAAAGCTGGTAGTTGGTGATATCGTGGTTATCGACGAGGGCGATATAGTCTCGGCTGATTGCCGACTTCTGGAGGCTTCCAAATTACAGTCTAATGAGTCGGCGTTGACCGGCGAATCGGTTCCGGTGGCGAAATCCGTTGGTGTTGTCGACGAAACCTCCGGGTTATCTGAACGCGAAAATATGATTTATAAAGGTACGATTATGACCAGGGGCTCTGGTCACGCGGTTGTTGTAGCGGTCGGAATGGAAACCGAGTTGGGAAAGATTTCCGAGTTGGTGGAGGAAGCCGAAGAAGAAGAAACCCCATTGGAAGAGCGGTTGCACCAACTTGGTCATAATCTTATCTGGATAACCCTGGGAATAGCATTGCTTGTTTCATTGCTGGGGATTATCAGGGGGAAAGAGATATTACTCATGATAGAGACCGGTATAGCGCTGGCAGTGGCCGCCATACCGGAGGGTTTGCCGATAGTGGCAACGATAGCGTTGGCCCGCGGAATGCTGAGAATGGCCAAGCGCAACGCGTTGATTAATAAGCTGGCATCGGTGGAGACTTTGGGAGCAACCGATGTAATCTGCACCGATAAAACCGGCACTCTTACCGAAAACAGGATGGATGTAGCCATGCTTTTAGACAGCGCCGGCAAAATTAATATCGGCCGCGAGAATGAACATACGCTTTACAATAGGGAAGAGCGCGAGACAGGTGTTGATGATGATGAGCTGTTAAGGGACGCCCTGAGAATTGGTGTTTTATGCAATAACGCGTCTCTTTCCAGCCATGAAAAAGACGGAGAAAACAGAGCTCATAAGCATATCGGCGATCCTACGGAGGTGGCTTTATTGACGGCAGGAGCTGAGGCGGGATTCTACCGTGAGCAGTTGGTGGAGGAAATGCCCGAGAAAAGGGAAGAGGCATTTGATACCGATACTAAGATGATGGCTACTTTCCATAAGGATAATGGAAGTTATTTTGTTGCCGTGAAAGGAGCTCCGGAAGCGGTTCTGGATGCTTGCTCAAAGAAAAAGACGGCGGAAGGCGAAGAAGAATTCGTTGGTTCGGAGAAGGAAGACTGGAAAAAGAGAAATGAGGAATTGGCCGGCGAAGGATTACGTATGCTGGCTGTGGCCAGCAAGAGAGTTGATTCGACTGAAGTCGAACCGTATGAGAATTTGACTTTAATAGGATTGATGGGTTTGAAGGACCCCCCCCGTAAAGATATCAGGCATGCGCTGGAATTGTGCGGTAAGGCGGGATTAGATGTAGTCATGGTTACCGGTGACCAGCCTCCCACAGCTTTGAACATCGCGAAGAGCGTTAATCTCGTGGCGCAGGATTATGATGATGTGATTATAGGCAAAGAATTGAAGCCTATTGATCAAATGGACGAGGAAGAACGCGGGAAAATGGTGGAAACTCGGATATTTTCCCGAGTAAGTCCTAAACAGAAGCTGGATTTGATATCCGTGCACCAGGATAATGGTTCAATTGTGGCCATGACCGGCGATGGAGTCAATGACGCGCCGGCTTTGAAAAAAGCGGATATCGGTATTGCCATGGGCCAGCGCGGTACCCAGGCGGCGAGGGAAGCGGCGGATATGGTATTGAAAGATGACGCTTTTTCATCGATAGTGACCGCGATAGAACAGGGACGGGTGATATTTGACAATATCAGGAAGTTCATGTTATATCTACTATCCGGAAACGCGGGGGAAATTATGATTGTCGGTTCGGCATCTATCGCGGGCCTGCCGCTTCCATTGAAGCCACTTCAGATCCTCTTTCTCAACCTACTTGCCGATGTATTTCCGGCGCTGGCGTTGGGAGTAGGCGGAGGCGACGAGGATATAATGGATAAACCGCCCCGCAAATCGAGCGAACCGGTTTTGACCCGTTGGCATTGGATTCAGATCGGGGTCTATGGCTTGATACTGAATTTCGCGGTTCTGGCGGCATTTGTGCTGGCATTGTATTACTACGATATGGATGTTCAAAGCGCTGTTACTGTTTCGTTTCTTACGCTTTCATTCGGAAGGATATTGCACGTGTTCAATGCTCGTGATACCCAAACACACCTTTTCATCAACGAGGTTACGAGGAACCGTTTAGTATGGGGAGCGTTATTATTATGTACCGTGATATTAATCGGCGCGATTTATATCCCGCCGATAGCCGAAGTCCTCCAGCTTACTGTTCCGAATACTACCGGATGGTTGTTGATTGCCGCCTTCAGTCTGCCGCTGTTACTGATCGGGCAGACAGCAAAATATTTCGGATATGGAAAAATATAAAGCTTTTTTAAAAATCAATCATGGAAAAAGATCTTAAAACAAGAGAATTCGTAAAAAGGGCGCTGATTATAACCGGCGCCGTTGCCCTGCTTTTATTACTTATTTTCGTAATTCAGCAGGTGATGCAAATCCTGTTAGTTGCCTTCGCCGGAATAGTACTGGCGGTCTTTCTCGATGGGCTTTCGGAATTTATTACTAAGAAAGTTGCCATTCCCCGGCGGGCCGCGTTGGCAATTGTGATAACGGCGATAATACTTGTTTTATTCGCGGGCGGCTGGATAATCGGACCGCGTATTGTAGAACAGTTCTCGGGTATTTCCGAGAAAATACCGGAAGCTCTGGACAGTATCCAAAACAGCCTTAAAGAATATGAATGGGGAAGAAAACTGTTAAATAACATACCGGGCATGGAGGATGTTACTACATTCGGTTCCGAGGTTGTCTGGGGTATCACCGGCGTTTTTTCAACCGCCTTTGGTACTATCGCCAGCCTGTTTATTGTGCTGTTTATTGGATTATATGGAGCATTTGACCCCCGCTTGTACGTCAATAATTTCCTGAAATTGATACCTCCCTCGAACCGCGAAAGGGCGCATTCGATTATTGATTCTCTTGGCAGGGCTTTGCGGGGGTGGCTTATTGCCAGGTTCACCTCCATGACTATTGTAGGGATACTGACCGCCATCGGGCTTTCGATCATCGGTGTTCAACTCGCTCTGGCTCTGGCATTGATAGCCGCGATTTTGTCCTTCATTCCATTTATAGGTCCATTATTAGGGGCGATACCGGCTTTGCTTGTAGCCCTGGCGGAAAGCCCAATCCTGATGCTATATGTGGGTATCAATTATTTGATAGTGGAATCCCTCGAAAGCTACCTTATAACACCCCTGGTTTTCAAAAGCGCGCTTTCAATACCGCCCGCGTTTATAATTACTATCCAGGTGGTTATGGGCACGCTTTTCGGGGCAATGGGTGTGGTTATGGCCACCCCGTTGACTGTTGTTCTAATTGTGTTGGTGCAGACTGTTTATATAGAAGATATTCTGAAAGACGAAGTGAAGGTTATGGGCCAGGAATAATCGATAAATATTTCATTGGAAAAGCAATTCGAATATCTTCTAATTGGTATTTATTTTCGGCAGGCCGACAAGTTCTGGTCAATAGTTCCGCAAATTTAATTTTCGAGTAGCGGCATTTATTTGCTTTTTCTCCAATTTCCGCGCCTATGATAATTAACTCTTTTTATTTTCTATCTAAGAAAGTTTTTGCCTTATTTGTAATCTAATATGTTGCTTCCAAGCATAAACCCTTGGGATATAAATATATTACGGCATATCTTAGCATTCAGTAATCGACTGTAAAATAAGCGGGAGACGGGATTCGAACCCGCGACCAACAGCTTGGAAGGCTGTGACTCTAGCCAGCTGAGTTACTCCCGCAGGCATCCTATAATAATTTCAATAACTCTTAACGTCAAGCGAAAATTAATACAAAAATAACATTAGATTCAAACATGAAACAATATCGTTGAGAGAATAAATCCCCCGCCAATGCAAAACCCCGCAAAGTATTTGTCCGCGGGGTTTAAAAATGGAGGGGGAAGGATTCGAACCTTCGAAGGCTTCGCCGACAGATTTACAGTCTGTTCCCTTTGACCACTCGGGAACCCCTCCAATTTATCTCCAGGTACCTGAATACCTGCGCTATTCTATTTTAAGCTGGCGAAGGGACTCGAACCCCCGACCGGCTGATTACAAATCAGCAGCTCTACCAACTGAGCTACGCCAGCACGATTCCCTAAAATATATCGGTCAGACAATATGTCAAGTGAAATATTTATTCAATTTTAAAACGGCTTATCAAGTCTTATGTTCCCGGACATCACTCCGAGCTGGCTACAAACGCTTCCCGGTATTCCCTGTCCGTGGATAATATCTCCCGCGCCTTAAGTATCTCCGGGTGATGGTTAACCCACACTACGCCGTACCTCGTTTGCTGGTCGAACCGGAGAACCATTATTTCCTCTGTTAAATTCCATTTCACCAACTCCGCGTCCGCTTCAAGCCTCTGGAATTTCAAATCATGCAATTGCTTATCCAGCCTTTTTATAACATCGCGCAGGTTACCCGGTACTCCATAGGCGGGAAGCGCGGCAACCAGCGAATCATATTTCATCTCAAACTGGGCATCATAATCAAAATCATTTTCATAGAGGTATTTTTTGAATTCCCGCAGAGTATGACCGTCGGCCACAAAACCGAGACCTATTTGCTCACGGAAGTCATTGACGTAACGGAAGGCGAAATGGAAAAATTCGGATTGCTGTTTCAGGGCCTTGATTATTTCTGTATCTTTAATAGATTCCACTACCACGTCCGGAGTGATACCGCCGCCTCCCGCGACCTCCCTGCCCGAAGCCGTATAATAAACTCCCGGCTTTTTGTTTTTTACCGGGAAGCTCTCCAAACCGGTGGTTACGTTCAACCCTCCCGCATCCTCGGGTTTCTGAATACATCTCCCCGAGGGAACATAATACTTCGCCGTGGTCAACTTGAGCGCGGAAACATCATCGAGACGTATTATCCTTTGTACCAATCCCTTACCGTAAGTCCTGCTCCCGATTATGAGCCCCCGGTCCCAGTCCTGTATAGCCCCGGCCACAATCTCCGCCGCCGAAGCGGTTCCTTCATCAACCAGCACCGCCAGCGGTATATCGTAACAGCTTAAACCATCATTCGAGCTGAAATGACGGGTAAAATTATCCTCCCGGTTCCTCGTCTCAACCACAAGTTTGTTCGGCTCGATAAACAGCCCCACAACCTTAACCGCTTCCAACAGCAATCCCCCAGGATTAGAGCGCAAATCGAGGATAATTCCCCTTACATTTTGGGCCTTGAAAGTAGCCAGCGCTTCCACCATTTCATAATAAGTTGTCTCGGTGAACCTCGTTAAACGTATATACCCGATACCTTCTTCCAGTACCGACGAGTATGGTATCGATTTGGTCTCCACCGTCTCGCGTATCAGTGAGTAGTTCATAAGCTCGTTGATGCCATACCGGCGTATCGTCAACTCCAGAGGCGTACCCGCCGCCCCGCGCATGGAACGAGCCGCCTCCTCCCGGGTCATCTCCGAGGTCAGCCGCCCGTTCACCGCGATTATCTTGTCCCCGGGAGCGATGCCGGAACGGTACGCCGGCGTGCCCTCCAAAACCGAGATTACCGTCAGATTACGGTGACGGATATCTACCTCGATTCCTATCCCCTCGAACTGACCATAAGTATTATCAATGAAATCACGGAAATCGTCATCGGTAAAATAACGGCAGTAAGGATCGAGAGACAACAACATCCCGCTAATCCCTGACTCTATCAAATCCCGGAAATCGACATGTTCGGCGTAGCGTTCTTTGATTATTACCGCTATCCGGTCCAGCTTTTTAACATTTGTATATGCGTCGTCGTTGTCGGCGTAAACAAACCCGAAAATCGCCACTATAACCAACACATATATGCCGCCCCTGACCCAGTATGCGAATTTTTCAGGCAATTTATCCCCCAGGTTTAATAGTCAATTGGTACTAAAAACGCTTCTTTACCTCCGTAAATATTTTTTCAGCTATATTATCTATATCGTCTTCCGCGTCAATCACCTTAAAACGCTCCCGCTCCAGTTCCGCAATTTTAAGGTAACCATTGCGCACCCGGCGGTGAAAGTCGATTTTTTCCTCTTCCAAACGGTCTTTGAACAGCGGTACGCTGGAAAAACGGGCCTGGGCCGCCTCTGCCGGTAAATCAAAAAGAAAGGTCATATCCGGCTTTATCCCGCATGACGCCAGCAAGTTCATCTTGTTTATCGAATCCAGATCCAACCCCCGCCCATAACCCTGGTAGGCTGTCGTGGAATCGAAATAACGGTCACATAGGACTACTTTGCCGGCATCCTTCCCCGGGATAATAAGTTGGCGGGTTAGTTGAGCGCGGGAGGCCTCATATAAGAGCAACTCCGCTTCTGGAGCCATCTTGATATTGGCATTGTCCAGTAAAACAGCCCTTATCTGCTCGGAAATCTCGGTACCGCCCGGCTCGCGGACTACTACAATGCCATAACCGTCATGCGATAACTTCGATGATAACAGCTTAACCTGCGTGGACTTACCACAGTAGTCTATTCCCTCAAAGCTGATGAACAACCCGCCCGGTATCTCTTTGTATTCATTATCTCCCATGATTGCATTATATATTCAACCGGCTTTCAGGGCAAATCAATTAACCCGAAATCTCCCTGATTTTTACCATCAGGGAGGTATTTTACAAGGCCCGTGGTAATTTTAGATTTATGTTGACATAATATAAAACCGAAGATATTATCAAACAAACGGGGTGTGGCGCAGTCCGGTAGCGCGCATGCTTTGGGAGCATGATGTCGGAGGTTCAAATCCTCTCACCCCGATTTTAAGCCCCCGTAGCTCAGCTGGATAGAGCATCTGCCTTCTAAGCAGAGGGCCGCAGGTTCGAGCCCTGCCGGGGGTATTTTTATATATACAATTCGGACTTAAATAGAATTAGATAGATTGCCAAGGATCTACGCCGAATTTTAATACATGAGAATCGATCAATACTGTTATTACCATTCCCAAGGGAGGCTGATTTGAAGTACTCTATTCCCTCATTAACGCTGGCTTTTTTCATGCTTTTCTCGGTCAACTGTATCGACGATAACGGCAAAGGCGACAACAAGTCAACTCAACCCGAATCGCCCGGGATTATTACCGGAACCGTGCGGGATGCCCGGACCGGGCAACCCATAGCTGGCGCTAACTTCGAATTCGATAACCCGGTGCATTACGAAATTTACCCCTCAGACTCAACCGGTCAGTACCGCGTACCGACATTACAGACAAACGGGCACCTGACATGCTTTAAGGCTGGCTACAGCTCATTAAAGAAAAGTTTCAGCGTCCAGTTGGGAGAAACTACTACGTTGGATTTCCGGTTGACCCGTTGACGATTGTTTCAATAGAAATGTAACGAAATGCAAAATTTTCATTGACTTATTCTGAAAACTATGTAATTTCAGGGTTTGACATTTATGATGTCAATGACCTGCGATGGTGGGTGTAGCTCAGTTGGTTAGAGCGCTAGGTTGTGGCCCTGGAGGTCGTGGGTTCAAATCCCATCACCCACCCTTTAAAAATTTAAGATTTATTTGGCGCGCGAGCGCAAAATTCGTCCCCATCGTCTAGTGGCCCAGGACATCGCCCTTTCACGGCGAAAACACGGGTTCGACTCCCGTTGGGGACGTTTTTTTATTGGTTGAAA
>WJIJ01000168.1 GCA_014730345.1 Candidatus Zixiibacteriota bacterium
GTTGTTCTTGTGGACTTCATAATGCAGGTGCGGGCCTGTGGAACGTCCCGTGGAACCCATAGTGCCGATTACCTGCCATCTTTTTACGCTCTGCCCCTTGCGCACGTTAATCTCATCGAGGTGGCCATAAACGGACTTGTGACCGAAACCATGGTCGACGATGATGATTTTGCCGAAGCGTCCCACCCAGCCGGTATGTTTAATGACTCCGTCGGCTGTGCAAAGTACCGGCGTTCCTTTTTCTCCTGCTATGTCAATACCGGTATGCATACAAACTTCGCCGGTGAACGGGTCCGGACGCATGCCATAACCACTGGAAAGATAGCCTTCGGTAGGCCTGATTGATGGTGTGTGGTCGAGTATATGTTTTTTGCTGACCACTTCATCCAGTACGGCGGCGTATGAGGAATTCTCGAATTCGGTCGTTCTCAGCAAAGTCTGGATATCATTCTGGACAGTATGCAAGTCATAGGCGACTTCCTTTTTAACCGGTATAGATTCCGGCTCGAAGGTACCGCCGACGCCGAGCTTACGGGTTTCGGAGTCGACCTGGGGAATATCGAATGCCATCCTGATATTATTATCTTTCTCGATTATCTGCTCGATTCTATCCTTGACTATGGATACGGCGTGGTCCATCTCGGCAATTCGTTGCACGAGAAACTCGTTTTCCTGTTTTAAATTGTTCAATTCAGCCCGATCGAACTGGTATTTAAAGAACGAGAATCCCCATATACCGGAGACGAGCAAGAAAACAGCTATAATGCCTACTATCATATACAGGGAAGCCTGGGATACGCTATAATTACGAACTTTATCGTTATCAGGCGGGATGATAAGAAATGATATTCTCCTTTTCGCCATCTTTCCTCCGTACTGCGCTAATCTGTTAATAAGTATGCATAATAGCTGTAATCCCTTAAGCAGTCAAGTCTTTTTGTTCGTAAATCAAGAATTACTATTTTATTAACAGGTATTCGCGTTTAAGAATCTTGTTTACAACCTTAATGAACTTCTCCGGGTGCAGTTCCTGCAGGCTGTAAAGATGCCATGACGTTTTCGGAGGCATCTTGAAAGTCGGTTTGCGCTTTTTCTGAGCCATTTTTGCCCCTCCAATCGGCTTTCGGCTTTTCTGGTGGTTTTTCACTCACCATATATGTTCGCAAACCTCGTTCCATACCTACATTAATCCGCAATCCTCTGTTAAGTTAACCTTTTCTAATAAATTACGAGAAAACTCAAATGCCGGTTGCCCTTTCATATTTTACGTTTTCCTGCAAATTATCGTATAGATACCATAATAATAGTGCATACGCCATATCTCTTAAATACTAATCGGTAAAGAATGCCAACAACTTAACTAATGCTGTTCAATAGTTGCACAACAGTTTCAATGGCGATTTTCCCGGCTTTTGGATGCTTCAAGTCTCATTTGCTTAACCCTTTGCTCCAGTTTCTGCATGTGTTCCACTTCACTGTAAAGCAGGGGAGAGGCGTCGATGTTTTCCGCCTGGTTATGGCGAAGAACCTCTCCCGCGATACCCGGCGGGAAAATTCCCGACGCGAAAAACATGAAAATTGATGAGAATAATATTAGACCTATAACTAATCTCAACAACTTGCCCGGTTTAGACCCGGGCTTTTTCCTTGTAGGAGGTGCTTTCGTCATTATTCTGCTAAATCGAGTTAGGGAACAGGAGCATAAACGCGATCCACGCCATTAACAATGTTAAGATAAGGTTAAATGATTGACCGACCACATAGAGGTTCATCGGTTTGCCGCCTTCCATACGGCTGGCTAAATCTTTGAAATTGGATTCGAGGCCGATGGCAATAAACGCCAGGCAGAAGAACCATCCGCGCAAGGTCTTGGTGACCGGATTGATATAATTGGCTTCCACGAGGTTAAAATCACCATGCATTGCCGGGACAACCGCGAATGAAAATATCAGGGAAGCGGCTACGAAACCTATCACGAACTTCGGAAAGCGGTACCATATCTCCATGGCGTTCGGGCGAGGAGCATCGGGTTTGCTCTCTACGAAACATACCCAGTATATGGCCACGACAAACGCTAACAGGCCGATAAGCACATTTTGGATCATTTTGACCACCGCGGCCACCTGCTCGGCATCGGCGCCGAGCATGGAGCCCGCCGCGACCACAGCCCCGGTGGAGTCGATGGTACCGCCCATCCATGCGCCGCCGAGAATATGGTTCATACCTATCATTTTAATCCCGATGGGCATGAAAATCATCATCAATACAGTGAATATCAAGGTCATCCCCACGGCGAGGGTGAGGTCTTCTTTTTTAGCCCGGCACGCCGCCGCGGTGGCGATTGCCGCCGATACTCCGCAGACCGAAGTGGCCGCCGCGATAATTATTGCCAGCTCCTTGTTTTTCATCTTGATGAACTTAGTGCCGTACCTGTACATAAAGATTACCACGGTAGGCGTAACTATCCAGGCGACCATCAGGCCGGGGACTCCCAGAGAGAGGATTTTTTTAAAGAGTATCTCGCAACCCAGAAGCACCAGGCCGGTTTTGATGAAGTATTCGGTGCGGGCGCCGGCGAGAAGCCATTTCGGGGAACCCACGGTGTTTGAAATCAGCAATCCCAAAAGCAGAGCCCACATGGCGTAGCTTAGACCCCAGTATTTGACATTGACCTGGTTGGCGAACCAGTACGCGACGCAGGCGAGGATGAAAATGACAATGAAGCCGGGAATGTAATGGGATATTTTGACAGTTTTCATTGCGGCGATGCCGATGGCGGTCAGTATCAACAAGCCGGCAAGAAGGCCCAATAGTGGAAGCAGGTTACCGCCGATGACCTGTCCGTCTTTGATAATTTGAAAAGCGGCAAGGGGATTATCCGTCCACTTGCCGACTTTGGGAATCTTTGGTACTATATTGAGGAGAGTAAACCCTATTATAATAAACCCTATCCAGACAGCCCACCAATCTTCCTCTTTCCATAACTCACTGATACCTTTACTCATTGAAATCTCCTTGAGTAAAATCACTCCTTAGACAATGGTCTTTTCGCATTCCTGTTTTGCGGAAAACGAATATATAATTATACAAAAATGTAAAGGATATTTCAAGGAATTAAAGTTGTAAGCATACGCATAAAGCTCAATATTTCAGGTGTTCATCGGTGCGACCATTGTCATAATGACCGACTATTTTTCTCGGATTACCCCCGTTATCGAGTTCGAATGATACACGGAAATAAATATTTTAATCTCCTTCAACTTATTATAAATCGAGACTCATAGTTATGGTTTCGCGGGAATAACCATAGGCCCAGGGGGCGTCGCAAGTATCCCGCTTAAACCCGAAGCTTTCGTATAATTTAATCGCTGTTTTAAGCTTCTTGCTGGTCTGGAGCACGACCTTTTTCACACCCATTTCCCTTAGTTTTTCGAGCGCCTTCGATGTAAGTTTTCTTCCCGCGTAACATCCGCGATACTCGCGGGTTACCCCCATCTTGGTTAATTCGTATATATCCCCCTCGTGCTTTTTAACCGCTGTTGTACCAATAATTTTACCATTAAACCGCGCGAAGAGGATAAAACCGCCGGGTTTGATTACATGCCTGTTAGGGTCGGAAAGCACCTTTTCGTCTTCCGGTTCTATATCGAAGTATTCATCGAGCCATTCGCGGTTCAACGATTCGAAATGTTTTTTCAAGCCTGGTTTATAGTCGATTATCCCGATTTTATCACATATCAGGGAACGGTTTTTCTTTTTGACCCTGGTGAAGATATCTTCATTATCCAAAGAATCTTCGATTTTGCCAAGAACCGATAATAGGTCTACCCCGGATTCGGCAACTAACTCCTCGGTCGCGGCCGCGATTTCGCTCCACAACGGCTCGAGAGAGCGGCAAAGGTTTTTGCCTTTATCGCTTAACTGCAGTAGCCTCTGCCGCCGGTCCCGGGGATTGGCGGTCGATTTTAATAAACCAGCCTTCTCCATCTCCACCGATACCTGGTTGATTGCCGGATGGGTAAGTTGCAGGTAATCGGCAAGCTCTGTTACGCCCATTGGTGAATGTTCATTTAAAGCATATAACAAAGCGAACCATTTGCCCTCGAATTCCACGGAGAATAAACCGTAAATCCGGGAAGCGTCCTTCTGAAGCTTTTCACCAAGCCGCTTTAACCGCGTAGCCAATGCCAACGCGCCGAGTTCCTTAATTAAGTCCATGCGCACCTCTAAATTATATATGTAAGTACTTACGTAATAAGGTGGGGTATGTTTCTCAAAAAATCAAGCATATTTAAAGATTTGCTTGCCCTAATCAATGCCGGGCGATAAGTTGCTGTTTGGTTGTAACTTTCAATTTTGCCCTGACACGGCAGGGAGTCTCGCAATGACTTTAACCTGGATCGGTTTTATAATCTCCTTAGCCGTTATCCTCACTATTTCCCAAAGGAATTTACCTTTAGCTCTTTTTCTGGGAGCGATTATCCTGGGGGCGTTTACCCAGTCATTTTCGACAATGCTGGAACGCGTACTATTCACTGTAACGAACCCGTCGATAATCTTCCTGACCGCGGCCATGATCATAATCCCGGTGATAGGCGGAGCCATGAAGGAGAATGGGCAGATTGACAGCCTGGTCAATAATATCCGAATACCCAAACGGCACATGATGCCCTTCTCGGCGGCTTTGATGGGGCTTCTGCCCATGCCCGGGGGCGCATTGTTGTCCGCGCCCATACTTGACAAAGCCGGGAAGGATATAGACAGTACATTGGTAGCCACTATCAATAACTGGTACCGGCATTTATTTATACTGGTTTATCCGCTGGCTCCCGCGCTGATCGTGGCCGCCGAGATCGCGGATATAGATGTCTATCATGCCATCCTCTATCTACTTCCATGGGCTTTGCTGGCCAATGTTCTTGGCTATTTTTTCTACCTGCGCAAGGTACACGGCAAGATATCCCACCCGGCGGGTTTTTCGAGGATGGGATTGATTATTCCGTTAGTGGTAATCCTTGCGGCGCCATTTATTGATTTCGTGCTTAAAAAATTCTTCGGATTTGGCAACGAAGCCACTCTTATAGGAGTATCCGCCGGATTATTCCTCTCGGCGGCATTGAGCCATAAAAAGGTAAACCTGTGGAAAGTGGTGGTAACTATGAAGGCCTGGAATTTCGGGCTTATAATTTTGGGGATGTTCTTGTACCTGCATATTTTCCAGGCATCCAACGCCCGAGAACTTATCGCCGGACTTCCTTTACCGCCGCTTATCCTTGCGGTAACAGCCGGATTCGTGCTGGGAGCATCCACCGGCAGGGTACATCTGCCCGCGTCGATCATTTTCCCGGTTTACCTGGGAATCGTTAACAATATAACCCCGTTTTATTTTGCGGTGGTTTATACATCGATATACTTCGGTTATATAATCTCCCCGGTACATCCGTGTTTGGTGGTAACATGCCAGTATTTCGGGATTCCTATCAAGGATATAATAAAGGATCTCGCCATCCCCACTTTGATAATGTTTTTCGCGGTTCTGCTCGCGGCGTTTATTGCCTGAGCTTGATCTTATATGATTTAATCTTTCCCGGTATGAGCCTCTTATCGACGGCGAAGCGAATTTCATTTTTATCGGAGTTCCAGTAATCTTCGCTGGGGGTGAAACCGAGTACGAATTTAGCTACCAGGAAATTGGTGTAGTAATTATACAGCCCGGCCTCCCCGGCGGAGAACCAGATACCGTATCTTTCGCCGTCGTATTGGCCATCGGGCAGGTGGTCATAGTAGAACTTTGAATCGTAATCCTTTTCCACCTTATGTTTTTTGTCCTTAAAGAGGATAGTGCCTTTGGCCTTATCATCGGGCAGTTTTATCTTAAAACAGTATACGCTGTCATTTTCGTATATCTCCGCGCGCATATCATCATCCTTGAGTTTCCTGACCCGTTTTCCATCTATTGCGCCGGTGGGATAGATACCCGTGGTCAAATATTTTTCTACAAGCTTATCGTAATCGGCCCGGATAGTATCCCATTCAACGCCGAAGATATTTTTCGCTTTGACTTTCGCTATCTGCCCGGGTAGAGTAACGACTTCGTAATTGGCTCCGGACATGCGCAGGTAGTATTCCTTGAACTGCTCCATATCGAAGCGGCCGAGCATAGCCTTGATTAAAAGCGAACTCAGGGCATAGGAAACATCCGATGTCGCCTGTCCATGATAGAAGCCATTAAAAGAGAGCACTTCATCGAGTTCGCCGAATTCCAGCGATTGCGATGCCGCTCCCCAGTAGAAAATCACCTCCGGGGTTTTACCCCAGCGTCCACCGAGGCAACATGCCAATCCTTCCTGTATAGCAGGAAGCGTGTATAAAGGCAGGCTTTCGAGGGCATAATTGATCATGAAATGCGTAAGCTCGTGTGTGTGGGGGATATGCTGGGTGATTACCGCGTCGTATTGAAAATTGGTCAGCCCCTGTGCTTTGAAGCCGGTGATATTTTCTATCTGCTGTTCATCGCAATGGTAGTAATCGAGTTTTACTTTTTCGAGATGTTTCATTCTATCCGGAGGAATATTAAAGACCGCTCCCATGGAATCTATGAAGGCATCGACCGCTGAGATGGCGTATGAATTTATCCTCGAATTCTCCGAGTAAAATATCCTTGTGTATTTTGATGTTTCCGATTCCCAGCCATCGGCGTAGACGGCCATGGGCGAACAGAGTTGCCATTTTTCATTTTCATTGATAAGGTAATAGGGCACATCTACAGTATCTTTGAACGAGCGCACCTTAACTACAATTTTGGCTTTATTATCGGAGATATATTCGGTTGGTTGTATATCGGTCTGTTGTATGAACTGGGCGGAACTGACCAATGGCGATGAGCAGTCATACTTGGCCTCGATGTTTTCGTAGGTTATGCCCATGCGCCTGGAATGTTCTATCTCGCGTTGCAACCAGAGGTCGTCAGCATAGCGCCATTTCCCATTGGTGACGGCTTCGACATATTTCTCAATCACCGCCTCCGGCTGTGCGAGAGCCGTATTGCAGGCGATAATGGAAAGTATTACTGATGATATCAACAGAGCGGCAAATTTCGATTTTCTTTTCATTTTTACACCGATAATTAGAGCTGTTTAATAAGAAGTTATACTATAATTAAAACCACCGGTTCCTGTCAATTGTGTAGTCGTGAATTTTGAGGTGAAAGGCCGCCTGTGCTCATTTTCCCGGAACACTTGCAATTTAAGGTGATTATTCGTATATAAGTTAATTCACCAAAAAAAGAAAGGAATGTCATGTCTGCTACTGACGCATCAACCATACCTCAGAGGGGAGATATCGAGGAACAATATAAATGGAAACTTGAGGATATCTACAAATCGGAAGAGGATTGGGAAGCTGAATATAAAAGGGCTCAGGGGCTTATCGCCAGGGCTAAAGAATTTACGGGTAAACTCGCCGATTCGGCGGAACTTCTCTACGAATGTTTAAGCATCCGCACCGACCTGCACCGGATTGTGCATAACCTTTTCCAGTATGCCAAGCTCAACCAGGACCTGGATAACCGTGTTTCCAAGTACCAGGCGATGACCGAGCGCGCGGTGGTTCTCGACTCGCAGATAAGCGCGGCATATTCTTTTGTCGAGCCGGAATTGAACGGGGTGGAGGACAGCAAACTGCGGGAGTTGGCCGGCAAATTCCCCAAAACCGATGAATATGATTTCTATATTGAAGATTTGATCCGCTCCCGCGCGCATATCCGTGAGCAGGAAGTTGAAGAGGTGCTGGCGCAGGCGTCGGTAATAAGCCGGGGGCCGTTCAACAGCTTTACCATGCTCGATGACGCCGACCTCAAATACCCGAAAATCAAGGATGAGGATGGCAATGAGCTCCAGCTTACAAAACAGCGGGTCTCCAAAATCATGTCCGAATCCCAGAGCCAGGATGTACGCCAAGCCGCCCATGAAGGGCTTCATGGGGCCTATAAAGAACATATCAATACCCTCGGCGCCTTGATAGGGTCATCGGTGAACAAGGATGTTTTCTATTCCAGGGTCCGCCGTTTCGAAAGCAGTCTGCACCAGGCATTGTTCGCCCACAATATCCCGGTGGAAGTATATCATAAATTGCTGGACACCACCGAGGCCAACCTTGCGCCATTGCACAAATGGATGAAGGTGCGCAAGAAAATCCTCAAGCTGGATACTCTTTATCCCTATGACACCTACTGCCAGCTTTTCCCGGAGCAGAGCTACGAAGTGCCTTATGAGGAAGCGGTTCACGAAGTTATCAAAGCGGTTGAGCCGCTGGGCAAGGAATATAACGACGCGCTCAAAAAGGCATTCGAGAACCGCTGGGTCGATGTCTACGAAACTGAAGGCAAGGGAAGCGGCGCGTACAGCTGGGGTAATTTCGATGCCCATTCATACGTACTGATGAACTACAATGACACTATCAATAACATGTTCACCCTCGCCCACGAGATGGGGCACGCCCTGCACAGCCATTTCTCAAACAAGGCCCAGCCTTTCGCCAAATCGCATTACGCGACTTTTGTAGCCGAGGTCGCGTCGACATTGAACGAAGGGCTTCTGTTACAGCGCCTGTTGAAAAAGGCTGACGATGACAAGAAGAAACTGTTCCTGTTGAACCGCCAGATAGATAACACTTTCGGGACCTTTTTCAATCAGGTATTCTTCGCCCGTTTTGAGTTATGGCTCCACGAAACAGTTGAAAACGGCGGGGCGCTGTCGCCGGATATGATCAACGAGAAATGGGAAGGGCTGACCAGACAGTATTACGGCCCGGAAGTAACTATTGATGATTATTCCAAGTACAAGTGGGCGCGTATACCGCATTTCTACATGACCTATTATGTTTACCAGTACGCGACATCCTACGCCGCTTCCCAGGCGATACTGGCTAAATTCCTCTCCGGTGAAGAGGGAATAATACCGAAGTACCTGGAGTTGATATCATCGGGCGGCAAGGATTATCCGATAGAGTTGTTGAAGAACTGCGAAGTAGATATGACCACCCCGGATCCCGTCAACGCCACTTTGAAACTGTTCTCAGAGCAGGTGGATGAGGTTGACAGCCTGACGTAGGGTTCATGGGCAAATTTGCCATAAACCCTATCAGCAAAAACTCTGGCGCGGGGTTAAAATTGTCATACTTTTAAAATGAGCAATCGGGCTTTCGAGCTCGATTGCCGAAAGAATGAATCTGCGGGAACAATTCGATTCCCTAATGGATTATATCGGACCTGAAATCCTACTGCCACTTCAATGGCCCCTCCTCGAATCTTTTCTTCAAATTGCCGAGGACGTAGGCCCATGCTTTGTCGAAATAATTATAGACTCCGGTCCAGTTTTCTCCCTTGCCCCAGCCGTGATGGGTTAATGTTACCCGCACCTCGTCGTCGGATAACTCTTCAAATTCAAGGACTACAATGGTTTTGATAAAGCGCAATTCGCCATGAGCGGGAGTTCCGTTCCATTCGAAGCTGAGCATCTTCTTCGGTAAATAGCTGAGTATTTTACAATCCTCGCTTCCCCGTTGTTCGCCCTCGCGGAGAAAATAGATTTCGAAAGGACCGCCGATACGCAAGTCAACTTTGGCATCGTGGGAGAAGAAGGTTTTCACTCCGCCGGTTGTTGTCCATGTCTCCCATACTTCATCAATAGTAGCCGGAACAACAACTTCCTTGCGCAACGCCGCGTCGGTAGGGTTTTCGGCATACCTGAATGGGGAAATGTAATTAACCAGCAGGGAGACTCGCATGGGGGAAATTTCGTAGGTATGCACTCCCCCGGCAACCGAGGGCTCCTTGTCCATGATTGCTTGAAGTTCATTCCGAGGCATAGCATTGAATACAATCAGGCCGAACACAGGATCGAAAACAGGACCCGCCATAATAATTTTTTTCTTTATAGTCAGGTCCTTAAGGTATTGATAGTGCTCCTCCATTATTTTTTGTTCTTCAGCAGTCATGTTTTCCGGCCAGCCATCGCGGGTACCCAACAGGCGAACCATGTATTGTTGTTTCTCTTCTGCCATTTTATCTCCTTGTTCAGCGAAGGATGTTAGAGGTATAGATAGCCGCAGGGGGGATAGTATAAGGAAAACAATTAATGCCGATATGGTCTTTCTCATGCGGGTCTCCAATCTAAATCGAATGCTTTAAATCTCTTATAAAACTTGACCGGATCAGGGAACATTAAGACATCAGGTGCGTTTTCGCAATAAATATATAATTGCTAATACAAGCGGCGGAGATTATTTTGTAATACGGAGTTTTAACATAAAGAAGGGTAATTGATATGGGCAAAAATGTTGCGCAAAAACTAATCGAAAGTCATCTGATAAGCGGTAAAATGGTCCCCGGCGAAGAGATAGGCCTTAAAATAGACCAGACATTGACCCAGGATGCCACCGGCACAATGGTCATGCTGGAGTTGGAGGCGATGAATCTTCCCCGGGTAAAGACCGAACTTTCCGCTCAATATATAGACCATAACTTAATCCAGACCGATTTTAAAAATCCCGATGACCATCTCTTCCTGCGAAGCGCTTGCAAGCGTTTCGGCGTATGGTACAGCCGTCCGGGCAACGGGGTCAGCCACCCGGTCCATGCCGAGCGGTTCGGCGTACCCGGTAAAACATTGTTAGGTTCTGACAGCCATACTTGCTCCGGAGGTTCGGTGGGCATGCTGGCTATGGGCGCTGGAGGGCTCGAAGTCGCCATGGCTATGGCGGGAGAACCGTTTTATGTTAAAATGCCCCGAATTATGGGCGTTAAACTGACCGGGAAACTTTCCGATTGGGTCAGCGCCAAGGATGTCATCCTGGAAATGCTCCGCCGTCATGGTGTCAGCGGCGGCGTGGGTAAAATTATCGAATACTATGGTCCCGGCCTTGAAAACCTTTCAGCCATGGACCGTCATGTTATCGCCAACATGGGAGCTGAACTGGGAGCGACCACATCGGTTTTCCCCTCTGACCGCCGGGTTAAGGAATTCATGGAACAGCAGGGACGAGGAAAAGATTACGCGGAACTTCTCGCCGATGATGACGCCGAATATGACCTGCATGACGAAATAGACCTTTCCCAACTGGAACCGCTTATCGCTCTTCCCAGCAGTCCCGGAAATGTTGTTCCCGTGCGCGAAGTCGCCGGCAGGGAAATATACCAGGCGATGATAGGGTCATCGGCTAATCCCGGTTTGCGCGATTTCGCCATCGCGGCTTTAATTGTCGACGGCAGGCAGGCTCATGACCGGGTGTCTTTGGATATCAATCCCGGTACACGGCAGATACAGGAAAATATGATTGAACTTAAGTACCTGGGAAAACTTCTCAGGGCAGGTGCTCGTATCCACCAGGCGGGATGCAACGGATGTATAGGTATGGGGCAGGCGCCGGCATCGGGCAAGATAAGCCTGCGTACCGTGCCCCGCAACTTCCCCGGGCGTTCGGGCACCAAAGACGACCAGGTTTACCTCTGCAGTCCGGAGACGGCGGCGGTTTCGGCGATTCGCGGGGAAATAACCGATCCACGCGATTACGACCGTCCGTATCCAAAATTCGAGGAGCCGAAAGAAGTGATAATCAATACCGATATGCTTGTAGCTCCGCCCGGGGACGGCTTGAAAATCGAGCTGGAGAAGGGGCCTAATATTAAATCATTGCCCACATTCGAACCGATGCCGGATAAAATAGAAGCGCCGGTGTTGATCAAACTTGGCGATGATATTTCCACCGATACCATTATGCCCGCGGGAACTAAAGTGCTTCCTTACCGGAGCAACATCCCCGAAATTGCCAAATTCTCCTTCGCGCAGGCGGATGAATCCTACTATGACCGGGCAGTGGAATACAAAGACCACTGCGGTTCCATTGTGGTCGGCGGTGAAAACTACGGCCAGGGTTCCAGCAGGGAGCACGCGGCGATCGCGCCAAGGTATCTCGGTGTACGCGCGGTGATAACCAAGGGATTCGCGCGTATCCACTGGCAGAACCTGCTCAACTTTGGTATCCTGCCATTGACATTCGTTGAGCCCGCGGACTACGATAAGATTGACCAGGGCGATGTTCTGGCAATCGATAACTTGCGTAATGTTATCCAGCAGGGCAACGAAGTTATCGTCCGCAACACAACCAAAAATATCGATATTAAAACCGAACATACCGCCTCGCCCCGGCAGGTGGAGATGCTGTTAAAGGGAAGTTTGATTAATATTTTCCGGGAAAGGCATGGGGGATAAGTATTATAGGTAGAGCACACAAAGCGGTTAAATGCTTCGATGTTTGAGCGGTCTGGTGCGGACTCGCCGCGGCGGGTAAGCAGAACCGGCAGAA
>WJIJ01000028.1 GCA_014730345.1 Candidatus Zixiibacteriota bacterium
CAAGTTTGCGCAAATCTTCGGCTATCGCGTATATCGCCGGTATCACAAAAAGAGTCAGCAATGTCGAAACCGCCAACCCCCAGACAATAACATTGGCTAACGGCTGCCATACCGCCGATTTTCCGCCGATGCCCAATGCCATGGGCAACAACCCGCCGATTGTAGTAATCGAGGTCAAAAGGATGGGACGCAGGCGGACTTTACCGCTTCGCAATATCGCCGTCACCCGCGATGCGCCCTTCATGCGCCTCTTATTCATAAAATCGATCATAACCGTGGAATCATTGACCACAATCCCCGCTAATGCCACAATACCGTACATGGTGGTAATCGAGAACGGGAACTGGTTTACCAGCAAACCGAACATGGCCCCCATGAACGCGAACGGAATGGTAAACATAATAATCAGCGGCTGGAGCCATGATTTAAACTGCGCGCACAATATCGAATAGACAATAATCAGGCCAAAAGCGAACAGCTCCCCGATATTGTTAAACGCTTCCTCGAATTCCTTGAACTCTCCTTCGAAATCCAGTTTGTATCCGGGATAGAGAATCCCGATTTTATCGTAGTAACTCGCCTGCAGTTCGCGGTTAACTTCAATCGGCGTGGTTACTCCCTCTTCCACCTCCGCCGATACGGTAACCGCCCGTTCCTCGTTGAAACGGCGTATATCCCGGTAAGTCCTCTTCGAGGTTATCCCGGCAACATCGGAAAGCGGTATACTTCCGCCGGAGGGAAGCGCTATTTTCAATCCGCCGACATCGGCGAGTTCATCCCTGCCGGGTTCGGTAAACAACACCCGTATATCTATCTCGTCATCACCCTCGCGGTAGACACCGGCGGTGATTCCCTCGAACGCCGCCCGTACATTGGTAGCCACGTAGGCAACATTCAATCCAAGTAGCGCCGCTTTTTCCTCATCGACATTGATAGTAAGTTCGGTATTGGCGAAAGAGAAATCATCATCGACATTGTACACGCCATCCATCGCCCGAAGTTCCTGTTTAACCAGTTCGGAAACTTCTAAAAGCTGGTCTATAAACTCGCCCTTTACCTTAACCTCCACCGGCTTGCCCACCGGAGGCCCCGTACTGACCGTCGCGAAGTTTATATACTCAATGCCGGGGATATCCTTGCATTTTTCTTCCATCTCCTGGATAATCTCCCGCGTATCCCGGGTACGGTCGCGGCGTTCGACAATGTCGATGATCACCTGTCCCACATTGGACGCGTTAATCCATTCTGTCTCGGTCTGCATCAATCCCGCGTTGCCCACCACTGTCTCCAGTTCCTCCGCAGGAAGTAACAACGCTCTCTTCTCAATTTCCCTGACCACGTTGTCGGTAGCTTCCAGTGACGTACCCGCGGGCATCCGCATGAATATATTGAACTGTGAAACTTCATCGTCGCTGAACAAGTCAGTACCAACAAGAGGAACCACGAAACTGGAAACCGGCACCAGGATTACGATGACCGCGATAACTATGTATCTCCTGCGGATAGCCGTCTTAAGGTACTTGAGATGCAATCGCCTGATAATTCTCAACGGTTTCCATTCTTTGCGTTTCACTTTATTCTTAATCGGCCTGCTCCAGTCGGCGATATGGGAAGGAAGGATGACGAAGGACTCAAAAAGCGACGCCGCCAGGGCGAAGCTGACCACAACAGGTACGATTTTCATGAACTCACCGATAATTCCCGGGAGCAGCATCAACGGCAAAAACGCCGCTATAGTGGTAAGTACCGATGATATAACCGGGGCGGCAACTTCATTAGCCCCTATCAATGCCGCTTTTGCCGGGGCTATACCCGCCTCGATATAGCGATAGGCGTTTTCCACCACAACTATGGCATCGTCCACCAGCATACCCAGAACCAGCACCAGGCCAAAAAGAGAGGTGCCGTTGAACGAGGACCCGTATTGCCACATGAAAATAAAACACAGGGCGAATGAAACCGGGATACCGATGGCGGCGAAGGTCGCGCTCCGCCATCCAAGGAGCACGAACAGCGTTATTCCAACCAGTATCAAGCCGAGAATGGCATTGGAACGGAGCTTGCTCAATATATCCCGGATATAAACCGATGTATCCCAGGTTGTGAGGATTTTCATATCCTGATGACGCTCATCCCACTGTTTGGCCAGGGCTTTTATATTATCCGTCAACTCCAGCGTGCTCCCCGACGGTTCTTTAGTAACCGAAAGCATAATCGCCTGTTTGCCGTTGGCGCGGGTGGTGGTCAGCCTTTCCTCGAACGTATCAGCCACCGCCGCGAAATCGTCTATTCTAACATAGCTGTCCATGAGGTTGGAGCGCACAACCAGTTTGCCGATATCCTCCACTTTATCGAACTCACCCACAGTGCGCACCGAGTAGACCTTGCGCCCGATATCGATAGTCCCTCCGGGAACATTGAGGTTGCGGGACATGATAACATTTACCACGTCATTAAACGACAGGTTGTAGCCCTGCATCTTCACCGGGTCAACCTGCACCCATATCTCCCGCTCGCGCATACCGAAAATACTAACTTCTGAAATTCCCTTCATCCCCTCTATCTCATCGCGCAAATCCTCGGCGTAATCATTCATCTGCTTTTCGGGCAAATCCCCGGACATGAGTATGTTAATCATGGGCATGAAATCATAGGTCGAGAAATCGAAAACATAAGGGTCATCGGCATCCTCCGGGAGATTGACCTTGTCCACTTCCACCCGCAGGTCCTGGTAAACCCGGTCGAACTTGTCCTCGTCGAGCATCTTGAATTTGACCGACAGGACGCATTTGCCCTCCGATGAAACCGACGATACCGATTCGATATGTTCAACATCCTCAATCTCTTCCTCTATAGGCACCGCGATAAGTTTTTCGATTTCCTCGGCGTTGACCCCCGGGTAGGTAACTACGATAAATACCCAGTTCATATCTATCTTGGGCATCGCCTCCGGAGGAAGATGAGTGAGCGAAACCGCCCCCATGATAACAATACCCAGCATTATCACATTGACAAGAACCGGATTCTTAATCGAAAATCTTATTATGGTGTTAATCACTCGCCAACCCTCGCCGATACAACCCTGACCGCCGCTCCCTCGGTAAGGTTATTCTCCCCCTCGTAAACTACCGTATCGCTATCAGTAATTCCGGCTTCTACGATAACCAGCGTGTCAACACTGACATCCCAGCTGACTGTCCGGAAACGCGCTTTGCCGTTCTCTACAACATAGACTCCCACCATCTTGTCCGTTTCCACGAAAATATCCGATGGAACCGCCAGGGTTTTTTTATACGAATCCACGATTATCGATACATCGACCAGCATCCCGCTCTTGAGTTTCCTCGATGCGTTTAACGCTTCCACTTCCACCGGGTAAGTCAACGTTGTCCTCTCGGCGCCGCGGCTTACGCCCTTTACATAACCCTTGTACTCCTCCTCAGGGTGGTTTTCGGCAGTAAGCTTTGCCTTCTGCCCAACTTTCAACTTACTGACTTCCGCTGTCGAAACTCCGAACTTCACCAGAACTTTGGAATCGTTGACAATATCAGCCACCGGAGTTCCCGGAGAAATAAGCTGGTACTGGTCAATATAACGGTAGGTGATGTAACCGTCTATGGGGCTTTTGATACGCGTATCCTCGTATTGCTTCGCCGCGGTTTCATATCCCGCCTCCGCCATCTTCAATGACGCTTTCGCGTTTTTAAAAGCGTATTCCGCCTGCTCGAATTCGAAACTGGAAACATTGCCCTCGTCGAACAAACGCTGGTAGCGTTGGTAATCTTTTTTAGCCTGTTCAAAACCGTTGCGGGCCGCCTCCAACTGGCTTTCCGCCTGTTTGTACTGGGCTGATATCGTACGGTCATCGATTACCGCGATAATATCCCCCTCGTTAACCTTCCTTCCCAGGGTGGCATCAACTTCCATTATCGTGCCCCCCACTTCGGCTATGACCTGAACTTCCTGGATTCCTTCTACCTTCCCCGAAGCATTGACCGTTTCATCGATATCCCGCAATGGATATACCTTCGCTTTCACCGGGATCGCGGTTTCCTCCCGGGATTGTTCTTCGGCGGGAGGACTTCCGCAAGAGATAGTAATTGCCGCAATCAAAAGCGCTAATAAAATTAGATATTTCGATTTATTCTTCATATGTAAACTCACTGGTTAATCCTTTTCGGCCCACGAGGGATTCAACTTCCGATGACAATATATAATATGAATAAAGAGCATCGATGTACGCCGCCCGGCTCCCGTAATAAACGGTCTCCGCGTCCAACAGCTCCACTATGCTCAATAATCCCAGTTCATACTTGGACTGCACCGACTCCAAATTCTCCTCCGCCTGTACACGGGCGAAATCGGCGGAAACCACCTTCAACAATGAAGCCCGCATATTCAAAACGGCGCTGGCCATACGCAGGCGCAATGCCTTTTTAGTTTCCTCCACCGCGTACTCTTCGGACTTTTTCATCGCCCGCGCCCGTTTCCAGTCCGAGAAATTCCTCAGCGATGTGAAAACCGGCATCTCTATCTGCACAATTGCCGTCCAGAACTCGCGCTCATCGAGGTAGAAGTCATCGTCCTTCTGCCAGTACTTACTGTACAAGAAATTAATCTTCGGAAGCATCTGCGCCCGTGCTCGCCATACCTCCGCCGATGCCATCTCCTTCCGCGCGTTTAACGATTTGAAATCGGGATGTTCCTCAACCGAAATCGCGTACCATCTATCTATAAGCTCATCGAGTTCGGCTTTGCTCATACTGCCGAAACTCACGAAATCGGTTTTAAATTTCCCTTCGCTGAGCCGTCGAAGCTCGGCGATATTCTCTTCATCGATATCCAGCACATTACTCAAATCCAGTTTCGCCAGCCGTACTCCGTTCTCGGCGTCGATTAACTGCTGTTCCTTCTCGGCGGCATCGACCTCCCACCGAAGCAGGTCGGTCCTGCTCCTCTGCCCTATCTCGAACTGGGTTTCGGCCTTGGCCAGGTTTTTCCGCGATGACTCAAGCGCCTGTTTCCGCACCTCCAGAAATTCCAGTGCGCGCAGGTAACCGAGGTAGGATTTGACCGCCGATGTCGAAATATCCAAACGGGATTTCATATAACCGCTCTCCCCCAGCTTCTTCTGTGCTTTAGCCGCCTTGAAATTTGAATAGATCATCCCGCTGTTGAAAACCGGAACCGTGAGGGTAAACGATGACTCGTAGGCATCCTCGGGAGTGATAATATAACCGGGGAAAAACTGGGCCGGGATATTGGCCTGCTCGCGGGTGTAGGGGTCGAGGCGGGTTATTGTGGTTTTAAAATCGATGCGGGGCAGGAACTGGCCCACGGCGTTGGCCATGTTCCATTTCGACGCGCTCCATTCTTCAGCCGCCGACCGTACGCCAAGATTGTTCTCCAACGCGATTCTCCGGACATCGGAGATATCCCATTTTTCGGCGAATGAACCCGCCGCAAACACGAGGTTTATGAGGAGTGCACAGATTATGTAACGCAAATCATCTACCCTACGGGATGAGAACTGAAGCTTAAAAATATATTGACGGGGAAGTTAAAGAATAGTTACACAAAGGTCAATAAAAATGTCGCTCAAGCAGGATTGATTTCTATTAAATCGAACGGGGTGATTATCTTACGCTATAATAATAATCTGAAGTAGCTGGGATTATTTCTCGTTTGATTTTCATCCTTGCATACTTTTGAGATGATTTTTCAACTTTGGCGTATTTGCCATCTTTCGTACGTGTCAGAAAAGTTAATAAACTCTCTTGTTCTTTCTTTTTTTCATTATTGCTTTTCATCCCTATCTCCACTAATGATTATATTCAAACCCGATTCAGATTCTATCTTGTTTTTTAATCCCGTTAAATCAATTCTAAATCCACAACTACAATTTATTATATTATCCTTAGGGAATGGTATATATCCTTCAGCCTGGAAGTCATCATCTATTTGGGAATTATCGACAAATTTCGCGTAAATCCTATATACTATACCGCATTTAGGGCATTTTTGTTCGATTTTAACTACATCTGGTCGGTGCTGTTCAAAAGGCCCACTAATTCCCGATTGTTGTGAGGTGCTGACAGGGATCGCGCTTCTGAAAAATTTATTATGTTCTGTAGCCAAGATTTTAAAAACAGGGGTCGAATCGAAAAATAGCGTAGATAATATCTGTATCCTTTGAACAAGGTCCAAAAACGTTTTATCATTATCGATTCTATTTATCCTTAACCCGATATCTTCCAAGTCATCAATCTTTATTGACCTCCCGTGGGTCCTCCAGTGACTATGATCGGATAGAATTGTGGCTATTTCTTCTGCCCTTTGCTTCTTCATCTTTTCGGTTACTTTAACTCCTCGTGACTCGGTATATTCCCAATTCCTGAATTTGTAACTTTCTAACCATTCTTTGACCAGATCTTTAGCATATTCCAAAGCATTCTGTACCCCTAACAATTCGCCCGGAGTTATCTGGGCAACCATTGTCGCGTCAAATGGATTAAGCATTCCCGTACTCTCTGCTTCTTCTTGCTTTCCCCTCACCCATTCCATGTAATCATGCGCAGAAACGTAAGATCTTCCAATCATCATCTGAGCATCAATAGGACCAAGACTTCCTGTTTCCGACATAAAAATTTCATGTCCAGATAAACTTAATATTGTACCCGCGCTTTTTGCCTCCCCCGTTATCACAAAATTAACCTTATCAAAATTATTGTGTAGAAATCGGGCTATCTCTTCAGCGGTTTCTCCACTTCCGCCGGGAGTCTCCAAATAGACATCAATAGAACTTTGACCGATGTGGTTCATCAAGAGATCGTGTATAATGTAATAATCTTGTTGCTGTAATGATATTTCCGGCAAATTCTTATGAATAGCTACCGTATAGACCAATAGATATGAATCCCTCAACTTATTATAATCAGATATTAAGCTTAACAATTCGGCTTCTATCTGATGGATATTTAAATTCCTATCAAGGTATTCTCTCAGGATACTCATCTATTTATCGAATCTCCTTAACAAATCAACGTCGGCAAAATCTAATAAAAAGATACCTGAATGTCAAGTTCGCCGATAAAGTTATCCTCCCTCCATTCCCCGCGCCTTCTCATAACCATACTCAATCCCCGGGCGTATCTTATCCTGGTAAAAATCGAGAGTGCCGCATACCGGATTGTCCTCGTCGGGGCGAATTATCCGCAAGTCTATCTTGCGTTTATCAGGATGCGTATTATAACGCAGGCAGGTTTCGATATCGTTGTTGTAAACCTCGTTGGTCAGTATCTCAATAGTGCGGAAACCGATATCAACGCTGTATCCATAGTCGCGCTTCCCATACGGCAACCCGAACGGCGAGCACAGGATTACATAGATCTCATCCGCCCCCAGGTCAATCGCCTCTTTC
>WJIJ01000029.1 GCA_014730345.1 Candidatus Zixiibacteriota bacterium
AGTTCCCGATGTCGGCCATATTCACTGGTCGGCATTCAATAAATTCGATGAATGCTATGAAGCTGGGCGGACAGCCGCCCTGGATATGATAGGGAATATAAAGAACACTATTTCTTCTTATGAATCAAAAAATAAATGGTATGGTAAATTCCGCAGGGCGCTGGCAGAAGCGATTTACAAAGAATATTGAACCCCATATAACCATTAAACATAGATTTATCTGCTGTGAAGACTTATCCCCTACCTTCTGATTGGGGATTCATTGTAAGGCAATATCCTTCGCCGCGAACCGAATGAATCAACTGCGGAGCACTGCTAACCGATTCGATCTTTCTCCGTAGACGAGATATGCGCAGGTCAACTGTCCGGTCAAGGCCATCGTATTCTTTTCCAGGGAGCTTTTCAATAAGTTCATCCCGGTAGATAACCCGGTTTTTAAAAGAAGCTTTAATGCCATAAAAAAACAGGATGAAGTGATTTCATCTACCTCGGAAATAAGGATCATCTTAAACTCGCCCGCAGTTGAAGCGCTAATTCTGTATCATCGGTAATAACCCCGGCGACATCTCCCCCGAGAATTTCCTTAAGCTTCGACGGCCGGTTTACAGTCCAGGTCATAATTGGCACGCCGGCTTCCCGGGCATTTTTCATGACCCTCGTGTTTAAAAGACTCCAATGGGGAAGGATAAAATCAAAATCGCCGTCGGCATTAGCGCCGGCGATTGAGGATTTTTGTATCAGGCTTCTAATCATCTTTTCCGGTTTTTTTAGACCCAGCAACAATCCCGTCTTTAACTCATCTTTTAACGCCTTTATTCTTATTAACGAAGTATGGTGGAAGGAAGTTAAAATACAATCCCTTAAGTCAAAAGCGCCGTCTACCATTTCAATTACTTCTTCCTCATAGCCTTCTTCCTTCAACTCTATATCGAACTTTATCTTGCCGCCAAATTCATCGAGCACTTCCTTGAATAATGGCACGCGGAAACCTCGTCTCGATGTAATCTCATTAACTCTATGATACGGAAGATTTTTAATTTTATAACCGCCGATAGTCTCATTGTGGAATACGACAATATTATCATCCGCGGTCTTGCGCAGGTCGAATTCTATCATATCCGCGCCTAAATCCACCGCCTTCTGAAAAGAATCTATGGTATTCTCGAATTCGGATGCCGACTTGGCGCCGCGATGAGCAACTATTAAAGTTTTAGGCATGATATTGGTAAGAGTATTAGTGCTATAAGTCTATTTCATAAAGGCGGTACCTGCGGAATATTTTACCGCCTATATTTTCAAGTCCCTTAATCATACGGTCATTTGTTTCCAGTATCCAACCCATTTCCGCCCATTTGTAACCTCGTTTTAACCCCCGCGTTACCGTTTCGAGGTAAAGCAGGTTATCATATCCCTTGCCGCGGTATTCGGGCAATAATCCCAGTATTATAGTCCTGATACCTTTGATTGTTCGGGCGATTTTCATGTTATACAGCAATTTGAAAATTCCGAAGGGGAATAAACGTCCATTAAGCTTGATCAACACCTCATTAATATTGGGCAGGGACAGGGAAAAACCGATCGGCTTGCCATTTATCTCCACGAACAGCGCTATTTCCGGGTCCAGTATAAGCTTGAAATCGGCGGCCATGTGCTCGATCTCTTTGTCGGTCAGGGGAACGAAACCCCAGTTCTTTTCCCAGGCTTTGTTGTAAATCTCCTTGACCTTTTCAACCTCTTCCTCGAGATTTTTTTTGTCCACCGGCCTTATGACCAGGCCTTCCCTCTTGATTAAGCGGTCGAAAATCCTGTAGACTCTCTCAGGTATTTCCATCGTGTCATCGAGGTAATAGCCGAGCACATCCATCGCCTTTTCAAATCCGTATTTTTCGGTAAGTCGCAGGTAGTATTCGGGGGTGTATGTATTCATAATCGTTGGCGGTGAATCATGCCCTTCAACTAAAAATCCTATCTCATCGTTGGTGGAAAAATTGCAGGGTCCGCGCATTGAGGTCATCCCATTTTCCCTCAATACCGACGCGGCCTTATCATAGAGCGCGTTCGCTGTCTGCTGGTTGTTCACGCATTCGAAAAACCCGAAAAATCCGACGTTGTCCTCATGGAATTCATTGTGGCGATGGTTGATTATCGCCGAAATCCTTCCGGCGGGCTCGTCATCCTCGAAGGCCATGAAATTTTTCACTTCAGCATGTTCGAAAAATGGATTCTTCGATGGGTTGAAGAAATCCTTTCGTTCAACCAACAGGTGCGGCACCCAGTTCGGATTCCCGTTGTAAATCCGAAATGGGAATTTTAAAAACTGGTCCAACCCCTTGCTGTCGGTTGCCTGTTGGATTTTAACTGATGTCATCGACCTATATTACGCCGAATTTTTTGCCTGTAGTTTGGAATGTTTCCAGGACCCGGTCCATCTGCTCGTCGGTGTGGGTGGCCATGTAACTGGTGCGAATCAGGCACCGGTCCGGGGGAACCGCCGGTTGAATTGCGGCATTGGTATATATTCCCGCGTCGGCGAGCTCTTTCCAGAACTTGAATGTGCGTATATCCTCACCAATTATGAGAGGAATAATAGGTGTTTCAGTTGAGCCGATATCGAATCCCATTGATTTGAACTCTTTGCGCATTCTGTCTGATATTTTCCAAAGTCTTTCCCTTCGCTCCGGCTCGGTTTCGATAATTTTAAGCGCTGTTAGACAAGCCGCTACCGAAGCCGGCGGTATCGATGCTGAAAATATAAGCGGGCGGGAAAAATGCCGTATGAAATCTATGACTTCCGTTTTAGCCGCGATAACTCCCCCGATGGACGCGAAAGATTTAGAAAAAGTGGCCATAACCATGTCGGTTTCATCTTCCAGCTCGAAATGCTCGGTCGTGCCCCTGCCATGTATACCCAGAACTCCTACTGAATGCGCGTCATCAACCAGGATGCGCGCTCCATACTTCTTCGCCAACCTGACGATTTCAGGTAGCTTGGCAATATCGCCTTCCATGGAGAACACACCATCGACCGCGATAAGCTTGCCCGCGTCATGATTGTTGTTGCTTAATACCCTTTCAAGGTCATCCATATCGTTATGCTTGAATTTTACTGTCTTCCCAAATGAAAGGCGGCACCCATCGACGATAGATGCATGGTCGGAACGGTCGGTGAAAATAAGGTCATTTTTTCCTACAAGGCATGATATAACCCCGAGGTTTGCCTGGAATCCCGTGGAAAAAACCTGTGCCTTTTCCTTTTTGAAAAAAGCGGCGAGTCTCTCTTCGAGTTCAATATGGATATCCAGCGTCCCGTTCAGAAATCGAGAACCCGTGCAACCGGAGCCATATTTCATTGTAGCATTGGCGGCGGCTTCTTTTACCCTCTGGTCGCCTACAAGGCCGAGGTAATTATTGGACCCTATCATGAGCATTTTCCTGCCCTCGACGACTACCTCTGTCCCCATCGATGAGCTTATAGGTCGGAAATAGGGATAAACGCCAGCTTCCTGAACCTCTATGTGGCGGTTAAACGATCGGCATTTATCCAGAAGGTCCATTTTATTTGTTTTCCCCGGGCTTAAAACCTTGCACATTTCATCATACTGCTGTATTTTCGAGTAATGCCAAATTAACCTTAGTTTATCGCAAAACTTTATTAAAGGAAATTTCCAAGTCATTGTCAAGTATTAAAACAAAACATAATTTACCTTTAAAAGGCAAAAAATGCCTGGTAACCGGAGCCAATGGTTTCGTGGGAAGCCACCTCTGCGAGTGCTTGGTTGATTCTGGCGCTGAAGTTCACGCTTTCATTCGAAAAAGCTCCAACACGAAATCTATCAAACATTTGCCCCTCAAATACAGCTTTGGAGAGCTTCGGGACCAAAATTCACTGGCCGCCGCCGTGGAGGGTATGGATTATATCTTTCATACCGGCGGACTTACCAAGGCAAAGAACAAACAGGATTTTTTCGATATAAATCATGGCGGGACTTTTAAGCTTGTAAATGCTGTTCTCGGAAGGAATCCAGGCCTGCGAAAGTTAATTTATATATCCTCGCAGGCGGCTGTGGGACCTGGAAACAGCCCTGAACCTGTTGATGAAAATTTCCCACCGAACCCGGTAACCACCTATGGATGTTCCAAACTCGAAGGGGAGAGGGAAGTTAAACTTTTTTCCGAACGGATTCCTTCTGTCATCCTCCGGCCACCTGCCGTTTATGGTCCCCGGGATACGGAAGTGTTTTCATTTTTCGAGATAGCATCCAGGGGCATCAAACCGTTTTTCACAGGCGGCGATAGATATGTCTCCATGGTTTATGTTAAAGACCTCGTAGATGGAATTATCGCCGCGGCCGCCGCCGATAATACAAACAGCAAAACATATTTTCTAACCGACGGCAAAGTCTACCACTGGAACGAGATGATAAATTCGCTATTGGCTTCATTCGGTAAAAAAGGCTGGAAAGTGATCATTCCGACCGGTATGTTTGTTTTTTTCGGGGCTGTTTCGGAAAGTTTTTTCAGAATTTTAAATAAAACGCCAATGCTTACTCGCGAGAAAGCGCGGGAGTTGACATGCAAGTATTGGGCATGCAGTTCCCAGAGGGCAATGAGCGATTTCGGTTATTCGCCTGAAGTGGATTTCCGGGAGGGAGCCAGGCTAACCGCTAAATGGTATAAGGATAATGGATGGTTATGAACGATAGCAACATGCAGGAGAAATTCAATAAAGTTCGGGCAATGTTTCCCGCACTGTTTGATTATACTTTTTTAGATTGCGCGTCGCATCCTCCTTTGGCGATGCCAATAAGAGAAAAGATAGATGCCTTTTACGATAAGATTCAGTACGGACCTCTCAAAGACGCGCAAACGTTGTTCGATCCCATTGAATCGTGCAGGGAAAAGATAGCCTCAATGGTCGGTTGTTCCCCGCCGGAAATCGCCATTATCCCAAATACTTCCTATGGCTTGAATATACCTGCTACAGGCCTGAATTTGAAAGCGGGGGAATCGATTGCCATACCCGATATCGAATTCCCCGCCAATGTCTATCCCTTCGTCAGGCTTAAAGATAAGGGGATCAATATCAAATATATACCTAATAACAATGGAATTATCGGGCTCGACGAGATCGAAAAAGCTCTAACCGGAGATGTCAAACTACTAACTATTTCCTGGGTCCAGTTTCATAATGGCGCCAGAAACGACCTTAAGGCAATAGGCAAATTATGCGAAGCGAACGGGACATTTTTCTGTGTCGATGGAATCCAGGGCGCGGGTAATATCCCGTTGAACCTTTCGGAAAGCGGCGTTCATCTCTTCTCCGCGGGAGCCGAGAAATGGCTCTTAACTCCCTGGGGAACAGGATTTTGCTACCTTTCTGCAAAAGCCGATGCCCTTATCAGGGACTACTATGCCGGTTGGCTGGGTGTTGACTGGGGAGGCGATTTCTCGGTGGCAACACAATTTGAAAGACCTTATAAGAGTGGGGCGGCCCGTTTTGAAATCGGGACTTTCCCATACCAGAAAATTGCCGCGTTTGAAATAGCCCTTGATATTTTGATGGAAACAGGTATTGAAAATATATTCGAACACAATATGGAACTTGGAGACCGGCTTATTATCTTCCTCCGCAACAACCGGAATTTCACTATTACTTCGCCGTTGGAACCGGAAAGGCGTTCATCGATAGTTAGTTTTACCTGCGAAAATCCAGGCGATTTATATCAATGGCTCGTGAGTAAAAAGGTTGTTACCTCCTTAAGGGAAGGCGCGATAAGGGTTTCACCCCATTTGTACAACAACGCCGATGACATCGACACCCTAATCAATACGCTCAAAGAATATCAGGAAAAGGTGTAATATTTGATGAAAGCGATCGCCGTAATACCAGCCCGTTATGGCTCAACCAGGTTTCCGGGAAAACCATTGGCGGATATCGCCGGAAAAACATTAATCGAACGTGTTTACAATCAAACCATCCAGGCCCGGAATATTTCAGAAGTCCTTGTCGCAACTGATGATAAGCGAATTTTCGATGAAATCGCGAGCATCGGCGGAAAAGCGGTAATGACCTCGGATAATCACCCCTCCGGCACCGACCGTATCGCCGAGGCGGTTAAGGATACCGATTTTGATGTAGTTGTCAATGTGCAGGGCGATGAGCCCTTGATACCCCCGGAGCTTATCGATGAGTTAGCCGGGCAATTCGAAAAACAACCAGGCTTGAAAGCGGTAACCGCCGCGCATAAGCTCTATGACCATAAACTAATAGAATCCCCCGACGCGGTAAAAGTGGCAATTGACTATAATAATTACGCTGAAACCTTTTCCCGTTCGTCCTTGAATACCTATTGCAGGGGCAAAAATGGATTGCTCGATTATGACGGTAAATGGCCGGGCTTTTTAAAACATGTTGGAATATATGGCTTTACGCGGGAAACCCTGTTCAATTTCGTTGGGTGGAAACCATCTCCATTGGAGGTTGCCGAGAAACTGGAACAAATGCGGCTGGTGGAAAACGGGGTGAAGATCAAGGTTCTCATCACCAGTTATGAACCGGTTTCTGTTGATACTCATGAAGATATAAAAAAAGTTCTGGAAATCTTGAAAGTTGCGGATGAAGCGTAGTATATTTTTCTTGATACTGGCAATAGCTCTTTCCAACCTACACTGCGGTATGGAGGATAATATGATTAAAATCGAGACGCCCCGGGGCGCGGAATTAACCGCGTATCTGGATAAACCTGAAGGCGACGGGCCATTCCCGGGAGTAGTTGTCGCCCCCGGTTTGGGATATAACGCGACATTGCCGCTGTTCACCAAATTCGCGGAGAGTTGTGTACGAAATGGAATAGTCTGCCTGCGTTTTGAATGGAGCTTTTATACCCGCGGAGTCGATCCCTCCCAAAATCTAACCGATGAATTAAACGATTATAATACAACCATGGAATATCTTCTTAATCTTGACTATGTTGATACATCACGGATATTCGCGTCGGGTAAATCACTCGGGGCTTTCGCGGCAATTGATTTCGCCCTGCACAATCCGCATACCTCGGGTTTGGTAATTTTCACGCCTCCCCTGCACAGCCCCAGACCGCCCTATGGATTCCGTGAACGCGCCAAAATGATAGCGGATGTCAAATCGCCGATAATAATTATCTACGGTGATGATGATCCCATCTGCCACCGGGAACGCCTCGAGGAATTTCTGGATTCGCTTTCTATATCAGCAGAAGTGAGCCATCTCGGCGGTGATCATAGTTTCAACGGCGAATCACCGGAGAAAACCGGGAAAAATCTCGATGACGCGGTCGCATCGGCGATCGGTTTTATGACCAATCATAATTAAAAAAGCGGCGCCTGTTATCAACGCCGCTTATATTTACGTTAGCTTGTTTATACCTATTTTATCAAAACCATCGCTCTACCAGTGTCGGCACTTCCATTTATACGGCAGAAATAAATCCCGGAAGCGGCATTTTGGGCATTCCATGTAAGGATATGAGTACCTGCCCGCAACTCGCCCTCGAATATTTTCTCAACCAACCGTCCTCGTATATCATAAATAGAAACGCTCACATCCCGGGTTGTTGGATTGCTCAGTTCGATATTTGCCGATGAGTTGAATGGGTTGGGATAAGCATTGGTAATTGAGATTGAAATCGGAAGAGTTCCCCCTTCGCTTTCATCAACACCGGTTTGCATATCGAAGAACTCGAGAATCTTGGCGAAAAGGTCGTTTCTGGTCTGTTCATCGTTTATAGCTTCGAAGCCGAAGCTGAAAAACACCACCTGGTGAAGGGCGTCGTTGTATTTTACGCCTGCCGCGCCGCCTTCAGCGTAAGCAAGCGTTGGGGTCGCGCCTTCCACATGGTTTATCATTGCCGGGAATGCCTGGTTATTCGCCCCCCCGGAACCGGTTATCTCGAATGAAAATCCATCGGAAATTAAATCCGAAGGTATACCTTCAATATCACGGCATTCGGTATCATCGATATAGCGAAAATAGAGGTAGTCATGGGCAAAGGAGCTGTCCATGTTAGCCGCGAGCCCCTGCCCGGTCATAAACAAGTCCCCGTTGCCTTCTAAAAACGCTGTTAATCCGGCAATATCATGTTCGCTGAGCGGTTGGTCGGAATCGCCGCTGAACCAGATTATGGTGTCAAACATCTCCGCGTCCTCAGGATAGAGGGGGCAATGCCACTGGTACCAGTGGTTATATTCCAATCCGGCTGTACCCAGGGCGTTGTCGTAATATTCGCCGTAGTTGTCACCGGGGTCGCCGTTAACAAGCAAGGTGTTGTAACCGCAGGCGAAATAAAAATCGATTTGTTTTAAATCGGTTGGGTTATTTTGCGACTTTATCTGAACTGTAACCCAGCCTTCACCGGCGGATGGAGGGAAAAAGCTTGGTTTTACATCGGATGAGCCGCCAGCTTCCAGTTCCCATTCCACGCTGTCGCCGAAGCACATGGAATCTACGCAGATATTCGCCGACCAATCATCGGGAAGGTCCTTGGTGATTGTGATGTAATAAGTGTCATCTGCCGAACCGGTGTTAACCAGATCGGAATGAGCATCACCAATCGTAAATACTTCACTTACGGAGGCCGGTTTTTCGGCGTTATAGGTAAATGAATACTGGGCGTCAGCATTTGTGTAACAAACGGCAATAAAAATAGCCGCGAAAACCGTTAGCGTTTTCCATTTCATTATATTCTCCTTGTTTTTTAAAGAACTACCTCTAATCAGACTAATATAATCAAATTTATGATAAATGCAATTATGTTTTTATAAAATTATATTGGAGGGAAACATTAATCGTATTATATAAACCCGTTTGAAACAGGCTCTTAAACGCGGACACCCATGAGGGAGAAACTCAGAAAATTTATTTTCAGCCTCCGGTTGGAGGAATTCGTGGGATTGCTGTTTTTCCCGTGGATGTTCTATTTTACTTTTAAAGCCTATTTTTATTTCGAATCAATGGGCGAATCGCATAAGATTTTCACCGGGGCGGTCTGGAGGCTGGTAATAGTAGTTGCCGTAATAGGAATACTGTACCTTATCTCCCGATACAAACCCAATTGGCGCCTCCTTCGCGATGGATTGCCCTTTGGCCTTTGCATAGCGATTTACACCAATATGCATGATACCGTGCATTTCGTTAATCCCCATGATGTTCACGATACCCTCATAGCCATCGATCAATGGATGTTCGGCTGTCAACCATGCGTGTGGGCACAGCAGTTTTATCATCCATGGTTAACCGAGTTTTTTTCATTCTGCTATGTTAACTTTTTCGTGTTCGCCCCATTGGTGGCCACAATACTCTGGTTCCAGAAAAAATACAAAAAATTCCGTTACGTGATGGTCTCTACCATACTCTGTTTTTATTTCGGTTATTTCCTCTATGTTGTATTTCCGGCGGCTCCCCCCCGATTTGTATTGATAAATGAGTTTACCCGAACTTTCAGCGGGGGTATTATTACCCGCGCTTCCGACTCCGCAATAAATGCCGTTTTGCCCCAGACCTCAAGATGCGCTTTTCCATCTCTGCATTCGGCGGTAACCACCTTGTCACTGATATGGGCTTATAAATATATACGTTGGCTATTCTGGATTTTGCTCCCCTTTGGCGTTGGATTGATACTGGCTACGGTGTATCTGCGTCATCATTATGTGATCGACCTCTTAGCCGGTTTCGCCCTATGCCTGTTCTCGTTATGGTTCGCCCCCCGTTTGGAGGACTGGTGGCAGGCGAAAAGAAATAAGTACGCCCCGCAAAGGAGTAATTACGGTTATTGATACTTGGCTCTGCACGGCATTTTAATATTTTCCAGCGATATAATTCTTGTAAAACTTCGTTTTTCTTGTATATTTTAGTATCCGCCGTATTGCTTCCATTGAACATGGGTTCTTTGGCAACATAATTATCATGAGGTGTCGCAATGAGGAAAATCCTGTTTCTTTTCGTATCTCTCCTGGTGACTGCTTTTTGGGTAACCAACCTTAATGCGCGTATTTATGAAGAAAGGTTGATTCGTGAACTGCCTTCTAACAATGACCCCGATGCCGCCGTTGTATCCGGCGATACCGATGATTATCCTGAAATAATGTGGTATAAGGACCTCAATGCCCCTTCATTCGGTTCAGCGGCTGTTGATGATATTGATAATGACGGTTATGATGAAATAGTATTCGGCACTTACTTCAATGATGAAACTATATATGCCCTTAACGCCGAGGACGGAAGCGTTCTGTGGACATTCTTTACCGACGGATGCAATGACGCGTCGCCGATTATCCACGATGTTGACCTTGATGGGCAACTCGAGGTTATTGTTCCCGTTTCACAATCCGGTATTGTGTACTGTCTTGATGGAACCAGCGGTAATGTGGAATGGTCCCGGTCCACCGGATATTGCATTGATTCCCCGCCATCGGTAGCCGATGTCGATAATGACAACTGCAGGGAGATCATAGTGGGTACCTTTCTCGGTAATGTTTTCTGTTTAAACGGCGAGGACGGTTCTGTAGAGTGGCAGGTAAACCTGGGAAGTAACAGCTATATCCAGAGTTGCCCGGGGTTGGTGGATATCGACGATGACGGCCAGCTTGATATTATCGTTGCCCAATGGTCCGGGGACAGCCGCGTGTACGCCCTCAAGGGCGATGATGGTTCTACCCTGTGGTATTCCGACGAACCCACCGATTGGATGTATCATGGCGCGTCCATTGCCGATATCGATGAGGATGGTAAACCGGAGATAGCGATTGGTTGCTATGACGGCAATGTTTATGTATTCAACGCCGAGGATGGCAGTCTGGAATGGAGCCACTCGGAGTATTATTACGTAGGCGCGCCTACTTCTGTTGCCGACCTGAACAATGACGGTCATCTTGAGCTGGTGTTTGTATCGTATAATAAGGTCGGCGTATTGTCTTATACCGGTAATCTGCTCTGGAGTTACAACGTGGGCGGCAATGTTTTCCGGGGTGTCGCCATCGCCGATATAGATAATGATGGTATCCCAGACCTTCTTTTTGGGTGCGACGATGAAATACTTCGGGCGTTGCGGGGCAGTGACGGCAGTGTTATCTGGTCCTATGATTTAGGTCAGCACTACGGTAGTACCTTTGAGATTGATCACGCGCCGGTAATCGAGGATTTCGACGATGACGGCGAGCTGGATGTTTTCTGTATCGGCGGTTATGGCACATCATCCAATCCCCAGAATAACCATGGACGCGCATACGCGCTCACCGCCGGAAGCGGCGGGGGAGTGGGGTGGACTATGTTTCGTCATGACCGGAAGCGCACAGCGAACATGCACTACATGGAAACACCAGTGGAAATCGTGATGGTGCCATTTGAAGAATGGCCCTTCGGGGTATGGCCCGGCGCTACTGTTTATTATGATGGAATACTGATTAACAATACCGGTTTCAACGCCTACGGAGATGTATGGGTGATGATAACACCTGAAAACGGAATCCCTTATGGTCCGCTTCAGCTTTATCAAAACGTTCCACTGAGCCCCCGGCAGACTATTAGAATCGAGGATATCCCCCAGGAAATTCCCGTATGGGCGCCGCTGACATTATACACGTATACCGCTTATGCAGGCCGTTATCCAAACCTGGTGATTGATTCCTCGTTTTTTCGGTTCTATGTGGATCTGCCCATAAACGGCAGTGCCGATGATTGGAACTTGTCGGGATGGTTTGATGAACCATCGCAGGTACCATCGAATACAGGCTTAGATGAAAACTACCCCAATCCGTTCAATTCATCTACAGTTGTTTCATTTACATTACCGGAGGCCTATGAAGTTGCCTTAGAAGTGTATAACCTTAAAGGACAACTGGTTGATATTATTGCTAAAGGCAATTACCTTCCGGGGAAGCACGAAGTGATATGGGACGCGTCCCGCTTTGCCAGCGGAGTGTATTTCTACATGCTCAGTACCGGGGATAAAACTTTGGTACGAAAAATGATTCTACTGAAGTAAAAGCGGCGGAATAGCTTAGGTTATTTATCGGACTGGTTCCAACAAGAATTTTCTCAGTTATTTATCGCTTGCTTTTATAGTAATTTTTTACTATACTTACAAAGTCTGCTGTATAGTCCCCAAGCACTATGCGTTCTTTGGTAACATTATCATCATGAGGTTCATTGATGAAGAGATTACTCTTTTCTATTGCTGTAATCTCCATGGTTATTGTTTTCGCCAAAAATATATCCGCTTTCACCGATGAAGAAGTTTCCGGCAAGGTTTCCCGACCCGGGAGAGGGTTGATTAACGATAAGTCATACAATAATATCGATGAAGACCCGGAAATTTTATGGTTCAAAGATTTTGACGCGCCTTCTATCGGCTCCGCCGCGGTTGCTGATATCGATGAAGACGGGTTTCTCGAAATCGTTTTCGGTACATACTATAATGATGAAAAAGTCTATGCCCTTAATGCCGAGGACGGCAGTGTTTTATGGTCGATGACCACTGGCGGATGCCATGACGCCGCTCCATTGATTACTGATATCGACCTTGACGGTGAGCTGGAAGTTATCGCCCCCGCTTCTCAACTTGGAGTGGTTTATTGCTTTAACGGGGCAACCGGAGGTATTAAATGGCTTAAGTCTACCGGTTTTTGCATTGACTCGGCTCCCGCGGCCGGCGATGTGGATGGCGATAACCGCCCCGAGGTGGTTTTCGGCGCTTTTTACGGCAATGTTTTCTGTTTGGATGGCGAGGATGGCTCTGTTAAATGGCAGAGAAACCTCGGTGTGGGCGATTGTATCCAGGCGGATCCCGGGTTGGTGGATATAGACGGCGATGGTCGATTGGAAATTATAGTGGCCAAAGCGTATGGGGATGATGGGATTTACGCCCTCGATGGAATTGACGGCTCAACAATATGGTTTTCTGGAAGGCCTGATGCATGGATACAGAACGGCGGTTCGTCGGCTGACATCGATGAAGATGGTAAACCGGAAATCGCGGTCGGTTGTTATGATGATACGGTATACCTGTTCAACGCTGAGGATGGGAGCGTGGAATGGACCTATGCCGGTTCGACCTTTTGCGGGACGGCTACATCTATAGCCGATTTAACCCGTGACGGGCATCTCGAAGTAGTCTTTGGTTCCTTTGATAAGATGGGATGTCTCTCGCATACAGGACAGCTCCTTTGGAGTTACAGGACCGGAGGCAATATATTCCGCGGCGCGGCTATTGCCGATGTCAACGGCGATGACACTCTCGATGTCGCTTTTGGCTCCGATGATGAGATAGTAAGGATATTGAGCGGTGATGACGGTGACCTTATATGGGAATATGATTTGGGTGATCATTATGGCAACATCTTCGAAATTGATCACGCGCCGGTTATCGAGGATTTCGATAATGACGGGGACCTCGATTTATTCATCTTTGGGGGATTGGGGCGTTCATCCCAACCCGAAAATAACCATGGCCGCGCCTACGTTCTAAGCGCCGGCGCCGGGACCGGACCCGGCTGGAGGACTTTCCGTCATGACAGCAGGCATACCGCTAATTTTCATTATTCTAAACCACCGGTCGAAGTTATAATTCTACCCTATACCGACGCTCCTTTCGTAGCCAATCCCGGCGGCTCGTTTTATTATGACGGCATTCTCATCAATAATACCGGGCACCACATTGCCGGTGATGTTTGGGTGATGGTAAAACCGGAGGGAGGGGCTTCATACGGGCCGCTGAATATCTTCCAGGGAATTCAACTCAGCCCAATGCATACGATCCGCGTAAATAATATAACCCAGCAGATTCCCGGATGGGCGCCATTGGGAACGTATACATACACGGCTTATGCCGGTCTATTCCCAAACCTGATTATCGATTCTTCTTCTTTCGATTTCTACATAGATATTCCGGTTGCAGGTTCTGCCGCTGGATGGAGCTTAAGCAATTGGTTTGAATCTCCTGAAGAGTTGCCATCGGAATTAGACCTGTATGGTAATTATCCGAACCCGTTTAACTCGAAAACCACTATTACTTTCAGTTTAGCGGCGCCCCGAAATATTACACTCAACGTTTATAATTTACGCGGGCGATTAGTTGAATCATTAGCCAACGGTAAATACGGGGCTGGAGAACATCAACTTACATGGAACGCTGATGGATTTTCCAGCGGGATTTACTTTTATAAACTTTCAACCGGCGATGAATATATCTCCCGCCGGATGTACCTCGTTAAATAAATATTTAAAAACCGTTTAATGGCGGCTTAAAACGACGCCTTCTTGTTATATTTATGTAAAATTGCATTATTTGGGTTGACATTAGGGTTCCACGTGGTTATTATAGACACGCTTGAAAAGGCGTAAAGTTATTGCCGGCTTAATGACTTCCGCTGAATGGGGCAGCAGGATTTCGATAAAGAGTTTTCTTTTTTGGAATTACATCAGATTCGCATCCAAATCGCCTTTCGTTAGAATATTTTTCGCTCAGGGCAGAGCAGTTAAAATATATACTTGTCGGGAAAGGAGATTTTATGAAAATCCCGGAATCAATTTCAGGAAAAGGCGGGGTACTGTTTACTTTAACTATGATTTTGTTTTTATGCGCCAATATTCACGCCAAGCAGTTCCCGAATATCGATTATGTCGATTGGAACCATGATTCCAATCCCCGAAACCGTTTCGATGACCGCCTCGAAGCCATGGCCCCCTCCCAGATAGTGGACGCGGTCGTTCTCTTTAATCATTGCCCGTTGGATTTAGTGCCCTATGATTCTGTCTGGGTGGATAGTTTCGCTACCGTTGATTACATAGGCGATTATGTACAGGGTATCTGGGTGAAAAACGCCACCGTGGATACGCTGTGGAAGATGCTTCAGCATCCCTATGGCGACGCCGAGATTTTCCGTATTGAATGGGCAGATACTCTCTGGCCGGTGCTCGATGTGAGCTGCCCGGCTGTTAAAGCGCGGCAGAGCGGAACCTATTCGCCGAATACGGCATGGGACCAGGGATACACGGGGGGAGGTGTGCGAATTGCTATTATTGATTCCGGCGTCGATGACGGCCATCCCGCTATAACCGGTAGGTACGCCGCCGGATTCGATGCTACTGCTAATCCGCGTGTGCCGGTTAATCCCGATGATAACCTGTTGAGCAGTTTTCACGGTACACATTGCGCCGGTATCGCCCTCGGGAATGATCCTAATGGCACCTATATGGGTGTTGCTCCCCACGCCAACCTTGTTGATGTAAAGGTTATCGGTTCAAATGGATTTGCTACCCAGGCGGATTTCGCCGCGGGAATTAACTGGTGCATCGGCGCCAGGCATACCTGTAATATTAAAGTACTCAGTCTAAGTCTCGGAGGCGGAAGCGGGGTGTGTAACGGCAAATGCGTTATGTCCATGTTAATCGATGCCGCCGTAGATAAAGGCTTGGTATGCTGTGTTGCCGCCGGAAACAATGGCCAGACCGGTTATATCACCTGTCCGGGCACGGCCGACAGGGCAATTACCGTGGGGGCTCTCGACGACCAGGGTACAATTTCCCGGAATGATGAAACGCTGGCTGCCTTCTCCAACCAGGGACCGCGAACATCGGACAACGACAACGATACCATTGACGAAGAAAAACCGGATGTGGTCGCGCCCGGGGTGGCTATCAATTCATGCCTTGGTTCATCCACCGGCCAGACGCCGGCAAATGTCTACCAGAACCTTTCGGGAACCTCAATGGCAACGCCCCATGTAGCGGGATTAGCGGCGCTGATGATTGGTATGGATCCATCATTGACTCCCGATGGCATCAAAGCCATTATACGGAGAAATTCCACCGATGCCGCCCAGAATTTGAATCCGGCATGGACATCCAGTTGGGGCAAAGGTGAAATCGATTGTTATAACGCCACTCTCACCGGAGGGCCGACAGACTTATATATCAACTCCTGGATTCAGGAGGTTTACACGGTACCAGCGACTCCCAAAGTAGGAGTGCCAACGCCGTTGAACGCTATTGTTCATAACGCCGGTCCCAATAACGCGTTGAATGTGGATGTGCTGTTTTTCACCAATAAAAACAATCTCGGTTACAGCGGCTGGGTGCAGATCGGCCAAACAACACTGGTCAATATTCCATCTGGAAGCAACGCGACAGCTACTGTTACATGGACTCCCTTACAGGGACACCAATGTATACGCGCCCAGGCGGTTTACATCAGCGATACAAACCGGAATAATAATGTTGGACAGGATAATTTCGATCCCAAACCGAGCACTTTCTTCGCCGAAGCGGGAAGTCCATTCACCGGCCCGCAGATGTATAATTTGGTTATAGATGCCACCGACCTGATGGTTGAAGAGGGATGGGACGCGCTGGTTTATTCAGAGGAAGAATTGTTCCCGCCGGTTTATATCGCCGAACGGGCTGTATTCGAAACCTGGTTTGAACTTTGTTGCGACCGATGCCCTAAAATAATCTACACCGATATAAACCATCCCCCGGGAACCCCGCCCGGAACAGGATGCCAGATTGTGCTGGAAGGTTGGGTTCAGGGACAGATGGTCGGCAGGCAGACATTTTATTCTTATGAACCCTTTCCTCAGGATTCATGCTTAAGTTGTGATGTTATCACCCATACCCCGGGCGTGCCTGTTCCGGGAGGAAGGGTAATGTGGGATTTAACCGCAACCAACTGCGGAAATCTCCCTTTACCGGTATGGGCTGAACTATTCCCCACAATAGGCGACTGCGCCACGGGTACGCCGATATCCCTTAACATGACCAAAGAGATAACACCCAATCTCGAGCCGGGAGAAGTATTTACGGGTAATTACTACATGGATATCACCCAGAGCTATTCCTTTTCCCAGGTTGCCTGCAACTTCAGCGTAGGTCCCGAAATTGACGAATGGCTCGGTAGTTGTTGTTTCGATTTTACTTTCTATCACCCGTGGGGAAGGACGGGTTCATCGGGGATTTGGAGCGGGGAATGGATGGACCGCCCCGACGATATGCTGGTAATTCCCCTCAAAACAGCGTTAGGGGAGAACTATCCTAATCCGTTTAACTCCAGCACCGAAATACCATTCGAACTTGCGCGCGCGGGTGAGGTGAAAATCCGGGTTTATAATATCAATGGCCAGCTTGTGGATACTGTTTTTGATGGTATCCTTCAGCCCGGTTGGCATAGCGCGAAATGGAACGCGGATAGATTTTCCAGCGGCGTTTACTTCTATAAACTGAAAGCCGGAGATAAGACAATAGTTAAATCGATGACCCTGATTAAGTAATATCAAAAAACAGGCAGAGGACATTCTTTTGCCCTCTGCCGATTTAAAGCTAAAATGCCATCTCGTTAACGGTGAGTTCCATCTTTATAGAAAGGCGGCTTAACTATGGTTGCCGGAGTTG
>WJIJ01000030.1 GCA_014730345.1 Candidatus Zixiibacteriota bacterium
CGGCATGGCAAATGTATTTATCAACCGTATCTCGGTTGCCGGGAGTTTCCCGCCTATTTCGAGCTCGTGGAACCGTCTGCCCCCCCGCCGGAAACAGCGGATATTCAATGGGAGGATTTCGGTTGGATGCTCTATGATGTCTTCGACCTTTCCAAAATCGGGACCAATACCGATCCGGCGAGAATTAGCTTATTTCAGCCGGTGATAAGATCCGGGGTAATGGAGATTCCGCCGTATGAAAGCCCCGATGTCTATAAACTGGAAATGGAGGGGAAAGCATGATTCATCATTTGAAGAAATACGCGGCAAAAAATTGCCCGCCTGCTCTCCCCGGTTTAACTGAAAAGGATATCCGATGGGCTATAGTTTTAGGCAGGAATGGGAAATTTCTGGAGGTAATTGAAATCGGCGAAGTCGATTCCAAAAAGAACAGAGGTTTGGCATTTCCTGCATGCCCGAACTTAAGCCAGCCGGAAATGAAAGCTGGAGGGATCACCAAGAGCCACTTTCTCGCGGATACAACGGATGTGGTAACTCTTTATGGAGCAGATGAGAACGATGAGAAGGTTAAGCTTAAGCACGAATATTTTATAAAGTTCTTGAAGGATGCCTCATCAGCAATGCCGAAATTGGAATTGGCATATAAAGCCCTGAGTGATTCTGGTAATCTGGAGAAAATCCGAAACAGTTTATCGGATAAAAAGGCAAAAACTACTGACAAAATATCATTCAGCATTGATGGCGAATTCCCTTTAAAATCGACCAAGTGGCATGACTGGTGGCAGGAATTTAGGAAATCTCTTCAAAAAGGAAAGTCAAAGGCAAAATCTGATATGATGGTTAGCTTTCTTACCGGCGAAATTATTATGCCTGTAAAAACCAATCCTAAGATCAAACATCTTTCAGACGTTGGCGGAATGGCTTCCGGCGATGTTGTTATCGGATTCAAGCAGGATTCTTTCTGCTCCTTCGGTTACAAACAATCCCTCAATGCCGCCATGTCCGAAGAAGAAGCCAATGTTTACGCCACCGCATTGAACAAACTCCTCAAAGAACACAGCCGAAAGTTGGCGGGAGCCAAAGTCGTCCACTGGTTCAAGGAGAATATCGAACCCGAGGATGATCCCCTGCCGTGGCTCCAGGGAGTCGATGATACCGAGGAACTAAATGCCCAGCATAAGGCGCGCGAGCTTCTTGAAAGTATCCGGACCGGAAAACGCCCCGACCTCCAGCGAAATTTCTACTATGCCCTGACCCTCTCCGGGGCTTCAGGAAGAGTCATGGTTCGCGACTGGATGGAGGGGCAGTTCGAGGAGCTGGTGGAAAATGTAAACCTGTGGTTCGATGACCTTTCAATTGTGCACCGCGAAGGAGGAACTCTGGCTAATCCCCCAAAATTGATGGCTGTTTTGGGAGCGATGGTTAGAGACCTCCGCGATCTCCCTCCCCCGTTGATTACCAAAATGTGGCGTACGGCGGTAAAAGCCGAATCGATACCATTGGAATCTATCGCCCAGGCTTTATCGCGGGCCAAAATTGATTTTATTCGAAATGATCCCCCTAATCACGCCCGTATGGGCCTTTTAAAAGCATACCACGTACGTAAAGATAGATTTAACGAAAAGGAGAAATCTGAAATGACAGCTTATCTCAATGAAGATCACCCCGACCCGGCATATCATTGCGGTCGGATTATGGCAGTGCTTGCCCGGCTTCAAAGAAGCGCATTGCCCGGGGTAGAAGCCGGTATCGTCCAGCGCTATTATGCCGCCGCCAGCGCGACCCCGGCATTGGTCTTGGGCAGACTTGTTCGCACCAGCCAATTCCACCTCAATAAACTGAGCGACAACCCAGGTCTTGTTCGCTGGTACGAAAACAAGATCGCCGAAATCTGGGTCAAGATAAAAGACAGAATCCCGTCGAATCTGACTCTCGAAGATCAAAGTTTGTTCGCCCTCGGCTATTACCATCAACTCGCCGAATTAAGACCCAAAAAAGAAGATGTAAACAATACCGCTAAGGAGGAAAATAATGAGTAATATCATTACCAACCGTTACGAATTCATGTTCCTGTTCGACTGTGAAAACGGAAACCCCAACGGCGATCCCGATGCCGGAAACATGCCCCGTATAGACCCACAGGATATGCACGGCTTAGTATCCGATGTAGCCATCAAACGCCGTATCCGCAACTATGTGCAAACCGCCAAGGGCAATGTAATGCCAAATGCTATCTTTATTGAGCACGCCTCCAATCTGAATACCAAAATCGTCAAAGCCCATGAAGAAACCGCAGGTGGCTATAGCGGCGAAAAGGGCGCGAAAAAAGGGAAAGTTGAAGAAGCCCGTAGGTGGATGTGCAAAAACTTTTATGATGTTCGTACATTCGGCGGTGTTCTCTCCGTTGGCCCCAATGCCGGTCAGGTGCGCGGTCCGGTACAGATCGCTTTTGCCCGCTCTCTCGATCCTGTGCTCCCTATGGATATCTCCATTACCCGCATGGCTGTATCCGAAGATGTCAAAGGCGCGAAATCAAGCGCGGATTACGAAAATTGGGAAGCCGAACAGCCAGAGGATAAACTCCGCACCATGGGCAGAAAAGCTCTCATTCCCTACGGCTTGTATGTCGGCAAGGGATTCATAAGCGCCCATCTCGCTCAAGGCACCGGTTTTACCGAAGACGACCTCGCCCTCTTCTGGGAAGCGCTGAAAAATATGTACGAACACGACCGTTCGTCCAGCAAAGGCGTGATGACCGTACATACCCCGCTTTACATCTTCAAACATGTGGGCAACGATTCGGATGAAAACCAGCGCGGGCAACAAGCCATCCTCGGATGCGCTCCGGCCCACAAGTTATTTGAGTTGGTGAAGATAGAGAAGAAAGAGGGCGTCGACGCTCCGAGGAAGTTCACCGATTACAGCATAAGCGTTGATGAGGATAGTATCCCTTCGGGAGTGGAACTGATCAAGATGGGGTAGATGATGTACCATGAAGATGATTATCTTCCCATCGCCGCTCTCCAGCATCTGTCCTTCTGTGAACGTCAGTGGGGATTGATCTATCTCGAAAATGTCTGGGCGGATAATATCCTTACCGCCGATGGCAAAAATCTCCACGAACACGCTGACGAGGAAATGACCGAGTCGCGGGTCGATGTTGTCATCGCCCGCGGCCTTCGGTTAAGTTCGCCGAAGATGGGCCTATCCGGTATCGCCGATGTCGTTGAATTCCATGAGGTCCCCGAGGAGGAATCGCATGATGGAGCAATCACCCTCGACGGCCTTTCCGGAAAATGGCGCCCCTACCCGGTGGAGTACAAGCGCGGCAAACCTAAACTCGACCATTGCGACCTTGTACAGGTCTGCGCGCAGGCATTGTGCCTTGAGGAAATGACCGGAGCGGATATCCCCGAGGGAGCCATATATTACGGCAAGCCTAAAAAGCGTACTATCGTTCGTTTCGATGATAAACTTCGCTCGGAGACAACCCACCTTGCCGAAAGGCTTCACCGGTTAACCAAAATCGGGAGGACGCCCCTGGCTAAGTATGAGAAGAAATGCCGTAGCTGTTCTATATACGATTACTGCCTGCCCAAAGCCACATACTCCAGCGAAAAGGCGCGGCGGTATATATCATCGGCATTAAAAGAACCCCATTACCGGGAGGACAAATAACAGATGCGAAAACTCTTGAATACGCTATATGTAACCTCGGAGGATACCTATCTTGCCCGGAAAGGCGAGACGGTGCTGGTGCGCGTTGCGGGAGAAACCAAATACTGCATTCCTATCCATAATCTTGATGGGATTATCTGCTTCGGCAGGGTAGGCTGTAGCCCCCCCCTGATGGGGCTCTGCGGTGAAAACAAGGTTAACCTTTCGTTTATTAGCATAAATGGACGTTTCCTTGCCCGCGTCCAGGGTCCGGTTTCAGGCAATGTGCTCCTGCGCCGGAATCAATACCGTATCGCCGACGATATTGAAAAAGGTGTTGGAATCGCCCGTTCAATCGTAATCGCCAAGATCGCCAACAGCAGGAATATACTTTTCCGGGCCGCGCGCGATCGACCCGATAGCCCAGCGGTTATAACCTTTCGAGAAACCGCCGAACGACTTTCGAGGTTGATGGATTCCATTGCGGACACCAACGATCTCGATAAGGTCCGCGGAATCGAAGGATTGGCCGGGCAAATGTATTTCGGGGTATTCGATAATTTCATAACCGCCCAGAAGAAACATTTCCATTTCGAAACAAGGAACCGCCGCCCGCCTAAAGATAATATCAACGCTCTATTGTCATTCCTCTACACGATTCTCACTCACGATGTAGTATCCGCCCTGGAATCGGTGGGGCTTGATCCGGCTGTGGGATTTCTCCATGCCGACCGCCCGGGAAGGCCGGGATTGGCGCTTGATTTGATGGAAGAATTCCGGGGCTATCTCGTTGACAGGCTGGCTTTGAGCTTGATCAACCGAAAACAGATAACCGAACGCGGTTTCACCATAACCGAAAGCGGCGCGGTGAGGATGGATACTGACACGCGCAAGATAGTTATAACCGCCTATCAAAAACGTAAACAAGAGGAAATAAAGCACCCATTCCTCGATGAAAAAATAGAAATTGGATTACTGCCGTACGCGCAGGCGATGCTGTTGGCGCGGCATGTACGGGGCGATATGGATACCTATCCGCCGTTTCTAATAAAATAAAAAAGAAAGGAGAGAGAAGACAATATGATGGTGCTGGTAACGTATGATGTGAATACCGAGGATGCCGCCGGAAGAAAACGCTTGCGCAAAGTGGCCAAAACATGCGAAAATGTAGGACAACGGGTCCAGAATTCTGTTTTCGAATGCCTGGTAGACCCGGGCCAATGGACCATATTCCGGTACAAGCTGATAAAAGAAGCTAACCTGAAAGTGGACAGTCTCAGGTTTTATTTCCTGGGCAAAAACTGGCAGCGGCGTGTTGAACATGTCGGCGCCAAAGAGACCTACGATCCGGAAGGACCGCTTATAATATGATCACCGCGAACCATAGTCGAACATTGTTTACGCGTAAGATTCGCGATGGGCGTAA
>WJIJ01000169.1 GCA_014730345.1 Candidatus Zixiibacteriota bacterium
ATACCATTGCCGTCGTCCGCGATTTTTACGACTACGTCATCATCCGCCTTTACGGTTTTAATCGAGATTTTGCCATTCGCGGCTATTGCCTGGGCTGAGTTTATGATAATATTCATAAAGACCTGAGTCAACTGATTAGGATTCCCCATTATCATGGGGATATCACCGTAATTGGCATCCACATCGATCCGTCCCTTCAGCTCATGTCCGGCGATGGTCAGGGTGGTTTTCAGGCATTCGTTGACATCGGTTCTAACCATCTTTACGTCATCGCCGCGGGAGAAGTTTCGCAAAGCGTTCAAAACAGCCAGCATATGTCTGGTGGCGGCTTTGTTGGACTCGTTTATATTCTCAATATTCTCGAGAATTTCGTTTAATTCATTCCTGCTGGTCGAATCAAGTTTCTCGACCACTCTGGCGAGGATGTCGGTTACCCTTTTGCATGAGCGCTCAAAGGAATCGTTGTTGCTGATGATGGCGGAGAGGGGCGTGCGCAGTTCGTGGCCGATTCCGGCGAGGAGATTGCCGAGGACGGCCATCTTTTCGATATCACGCATTCTTTCGGAATTGTTATCCATCATTTACTCCGGGTACCGTCCATACCTACACGGCCTAACAACTTTTTTAGCCTTTTGGCGAGGGTTTGCAGGAGGCTCTGGATTATCTGGACATGGTCGGCGAGGAGGTCTAAAAATTCCTCTTTGTCGATTTTCAGCAACCTGCTGTCATCGAGGGCGGTGGCGGTAACCATGCGCGGTTCATCGTCATAGAGCGCCCATGTGCCGAATGCCTCGCGGGGGCCGGCGGTCATTACTTCGGTGTTGTCTTTATGAAGTTTAACGCGTCCGTCGATTACGATGAACATGGAATCCGCTCCTTCACCTTCTTTGTATATTACCGAGTCCGCGCTGAAGGTAACTTCATGGGTTATAGCGGCGATATGGGCAAGGTCCTGGGTGGAGATGCTTTCGAACAGGTCAATATCCTGGAGGAAAAGAACTTTTTCAATTGTAGTTATCATAGGTCCTTGCTTCGCAAACGCGGTTAAATCAATTTATAACTCTTTTACCGGTAATCGTCAATCTATTTATGAATGTTGAGCCTGTTGAGGGCGTAATCAACGGTTTCCCTGACGACCGGGTCGGGATTTTCCTTCAGCTTGTCTATAAATATAACCGTGTCATCGCGTTTGGATTCCGCCGCCAGGAAGATGGCGCAGGTCTTGAGCCAGTTATCCTTGCATTGGAGAATCAGTTTAATGCTTTCGTCGGGAGCGGGGATTTTCATGCCGAAAAGCTTTTCTGAAAGAAGTATAAGGTCCCTGGTGGTCGCCGCTTCCACGGTGGGTATAATGTATTTCCTGAGGCCGGGATCCAGCAGGTTATCGAGGAATTCCACCGCGTTGGCCCGAAGGTATTTTTTGTCGCTGTTTATACTGTTGTAGGCGTTGAAGATATCCCTGGAAGAGTAAACAAGGCCTAATAAGCGGAACACCCTTTCAAGGCTGAAACTGAGCCGCTCCTTCAGCGCTTTTTCCAGCAGGAGATGGGCTTTTTCGGGGCCGTAGGGAGCAAAAAAACCGGCCGAATCTTCAACTTTGGATGCCGAAGCATCATCGCGGTAACTCAGGAATATTGTTACCCGGTAGTAGTAATTGATTTCATCCGAAATAGCGTTGAAAATCGATTTGCGGTCGAACTTGAGCGATTTGAAACGATTCCGCAGTCTGTTCAGGGATTTGACAGCGAGATGGCGGAGCTGTAAATCCTCTAAACTCAGGTTACCCAGCAAAACATTTACCGATTCCTGTGAATCGATCATCGAAAGAGTTCTTGGTATGGCCAGCCTGATCTCCCTGTTCGTATTCTCGTCCGCCAGGGTTTTGGCAAGGCGGTGTATAACATCTTCGCCGAAGTTCGCCAATGCTTCCCTCGCGGCTTTCCTGGTTTTGAACTTTCCGAGGTTGGTAAGTAAATCCGGAAGGTATTCGGTGCAACGGGCTTCGCCCACGGCCCAGATCGCGGCCCTGACCACGACTGGTGAATTATCCTGGAGTAATCGCTTGAGGTATGGGTGGAGTCTCTTTTCGCCGGCCGTGCCGATAAATTTTGCCCCCGTGGCTCGCATTAATTCCCGGGTTTTGATGTCGAAAGATGAATGGCGGTAAACATCCAGCCTGCTTTCGAAAAGCTCCACGATATCGAATTTTTTACGGAACTGTTTGTTTCTTTTATACTCTTCTGCAATGGTCATCATTGCCGCCGCTTGTACGTGATATTTGTCATGATTAAGATAACCGGTAAGCGAATCGGGCTCATTACCGGATTTCAGATAGAGGTAGCGCATCGATTCTATCTGGATTTCCTGATTGGGCGTGACCGTCATTTTTTTAGCCTGTTCGGTAATTTCAACCCCGCCGTGTTCGCATATTAATTTTAAAACTGCAAGGCGGACATCATCGGAGGGGTGATCGATGAGTTTCTTATAGTACGGCCCCAGGCGTTCATCTTTTACATCACCGAGAAGGTTAAGTATATAGAGAACCTGGCGGTTGTTGTTGCTTTCGAGGGCGCGGATAACGCTTTCGAAGATAGAGGAGTCCTGCAGATTGAGGGTCTGGCTTTCGAGGTCGATATTGCGGCGGGTAATAGCTCGGGCAAATAAATGTAAATATTCCCGGCGTACTTTGAAAATCATGTAAATCCATATTACTGTAAGAGCGATTACGAGGATACTTATCCGGCTGACGGTAAAACCGAGGAGGATGGTCATTAAAATCAAAAGCAATCCGCCGGCGCCGGTTGCCAGGTTATCGATGAAAACATCTATGAAGGCTTTTGCCCGATTCTTAACCTGCGCCGGTACCGGCATAAAGAGAAGTTCAACACTGGCTTTATTTATGGATTGCTTGAAGGCGCCATCGCTTACCTTTATGAGTATTGCCGACCACAGCGCCGGGTTGAACAGCATGGCCGCGGCTCCGATTAAAATTCCAAGTGGCAAAAACAACAGGGAGGGGGTTACACCCATGATACTCAGGGCCCTGCTGGTAACAAAAAGCTGTATTATCAATGAGGCGATGCTGAGATTGGAAAACCAGAAACCGAAAAACGCGGTCAGTCTATCCTCATCGGCGATATATTCAGAAGCGATAGAGTTGAACTGGTAGTCGACGAGGTTGGCTACGATGACACTCACCAGGATTATAACTGATATATATGTTAAATGGGGCGAGTTGAGAACCGCTCGGATGGGGCTTTGAGAATCATCGGAACCTGAAAATCGTTTTTGATGTTCAAGCCTGTCCATGTAATTTTTCCTGGCGCTCGCTCTCCAAATTATTCGCAGTAAACCAAGGCAGATAAGCATAAAAGCCATGCTTATTACAAGCAGGTTCACCGTGCCTATCCAGGATGCCAGGAAGTTGGTCAAGTATCCGCCGAAAATGGCGCCCGAAATCCCTCCCGCGCCAATAAATCCGAACAGGCGTTTAGCTTCGCGGGCGTTGAAAACATAGTTGGCCAACAGCCAGAACTGGGTCGCGGATATAACTCCGAAGATAGCGACCCAGATATAGAAAGCGTAGTAGAGCCAGCCGTAGTTCAGGTTTATATGAAAAGCTCCCCAGAAAACGAACATGGTAGTGATTGAAGCTATCGTAGTTCCGGCAATCAGAAGGTTCAAACGGGCCTTTTTCTCGAAACGGGTATAGATAAAGATAAACGCGCCTGCCGTTAGCGCTACCAGCACGAACGCATAGGGAAGTTGTTCTGGGCCGAACTCG
>WJIJ01000170.1 GCA_014730345.1 Candidatus Zixiibacteriota bacterium
ATAAAGACCGTAAAAGGGGCGCGGTTTCAGCGATAATGATTATTGCCGGAGTTTCAGGCGGTATTCTCGCCGCCTCGGCGGCTATACTTTGGGAGCAGTCGATTATCAATGAGGTATATTCCTTCAGCACAATCCTGATATTGCTATCCATATATTTCCTGGTCAGGGCGATTAATGTTTCTCTTTCAAAAGAAGTGGATAAAAACATTCTCATAAAAAACAGCTTGCCCGGATTCTATTTCGCCGGTCTCGCCCTGACAAATCATTTAAGTTCAACCGCCCTGTTAGTTCCCCTGGTCTTTATATTATATCAATTGATTATCAGTAAATCCTTTAACGGCAGGATAATGTTATTACATGTATTGGTTTTTATCTTTCCTCTCACGCTCTATTTATACCTGCCTTTAAGGGCTATTAACGAACCTTTGATGAATTGGGGAAATCCGGTGAATTTTCATAATTTCTGGTCACATGTAACCGGGTGGCAATATAATGTCTGGATGTTCAACCAATCGCCAGAGCAACTGATTTCAAAATTGAAAGATGCCCTGAACATGCTTTTGGCCCAGTTCGGGTATATTTCTTTCCCGCTGGCTATTGCCGGAATGGTATTCTTGCTCCGGAAAAACCGACGTTTATTTTATATGTTCTTGTTCATGATATTGCTGAATTTGGTATATACTGTTAATTATGATATTCCGGATATTCACTCATATTATCTGCCATCAATCGCGGTCCTGGGGATTTTAGCGGTTACGGGAATTTACTACATGTTGAATATGATAGATCGGGGCAATCTTATCGGCAGGGCGTTACTTGTTCTGCTTATTTGCGCCGGTATGGGGGTGAATGCTTACAGCGGGTATCCCCGGCTCGGCGTGCGCTTCCAGCGGCTCGCCGGCATCCTTAACAGTGATATCATGCGTTCCGCCCAAAAGGACGGTTTTATACTCACCCGCAACTGGGATGTTTATTCACCGTGGCTTTATAATCGCTATGTGAAGTATATACGCCCTGATTTGGCTATGGGAGATAAGGAACTTTTCAGGAGAAGCTGGTATCTTGATTATCTGTGGGATGAACATCCCGAATTCAGGGAGAATATTAAAGAAGAATTTGAAAAATTCCGGGAAGCGCTCTATCCGTTTGAGCATGAAATGAAATATGATTCCCGTTTGCTTTCGGAAAGATTTGATAAATTGATCAACGGAGTTTTGGAGACACGGTCCAAACTTGGGCCTGTTTACAATACCTTTTTTGAAGACCGGGAGATTACCAACAGGTATAACCGTATTCCCGAGGGTTTGCTATTCAGGTTGTATCAAGCCGAAGAAGCATTTTTGATACCGACGCCGGAGTTTCAGTTTGAGCGGGAGATCGATCGGGGAAGCTTGACCCGGGAACAAATCATGCTTCAGGGCAATTCGTATACCGCCATGATGCGTAATCGAATAAAATATCTGCGTTTCGTTGGAGAGGAACCGGCGGCTACCGATTTAATTAAGAGGGAAAGAAAAATATCCGCCGCGGTTATTGAAAAATAGAGGAGTTTATATATGTCAACTTTAAGGAGAGATCCCATCGTAGGCAGGTGGGTAGTCAACTCGAATGACCTGAAGCCTGGTAGTTCCACGTTAGAAATACTTTCGGGGAAAGATTCAGGCAAAAAATGCCCGATGTGTGAAGGAAATGAAGACCAAACCCCGCCAGAAGTTTACGCTCTTCGCCCCAATGGTTCGAGCCCGAATACTCCCGGATGGGAGGTCAGAGTGGTACCAAATAATACTCCGGCGATGACGCTCGATGGCGATGTCAACCGCAGGGCGGAATTGATGTATGATATGATGGATTCGATTGGTACTCATGAGATCGTAATCGGGAGTCCTAAACACGTGGGAAATATGGCCGATTTGCCAGAAGACCAATTTACGAAAATACTACAGGCATATCGTCAGCGTATTTTGACCTTAAAAGAAGATCAACGCCTTCGTTCGGTATTTGTATATAAAACCCATGGCAAAACACCATTGCAGAATACATATCCGCATACTCATTCCCATATAGTAGCCATGTCCATGACCCCTAAATCCATTAAGGAACAGTACTTCGGGAGCAGGGGGTATTTTAAATACAAAGAGCGTTGCGTTTACTGCGATATAATCAGCCACGAACTTGAGCTCGAGAAACGTATGGTGGCCCAGAACGAAAAATTTATCGCGTTTACTCCATTCTCCAGCAAGTTTCCATACGAAATCTGGATACTGCCGACGGATCATCTTTGCGATTTCGAAAGATACCAGGTTAAAGACCTGCCATATCTATCATCCGTGCTGAAAGGAACCCTGATGAGATTAAAAAAGCTCCTTGATGACCCTCCATACAACTTCGCGCTTTTCACCGGTCCGAACCGCAAGGGACGCGAAAATGTTTGGAAGACTATCGAACAGGATTATCATTGGCACATTGAAATCACTCCCACCTTCAGACTTCCTACAGGATTTGAATGGGCGACTGGCTTTTACATCAATGACCCGACCCCGGAGCTGGCGGCTGAAAGATTGAGAAGCGTTAAAGTATAGACTGTAATATAAAGAACCGACCGAGCCGGTTTTCAGAGAGAAAAATAGATATGCTAAAGGCGGCCCCGCTGTTGGGCCGCCTTTAAATCGCGCTCATTTTTCGTGAGCTAATCTTTAATGGCAGGCGAGTATTTAGGGATATTCCACCTCCGCGAACCATGCCGGATCAATATCGATGAATAGTTTATCCTTTTCTTTGATATCATGAAGCAATGCCTTATCCCTCTCATCCAGCGATTGGCCATCGAGAACTTTTTTGGCCAACTCAGCAAGACGCATAAAGCTTTCGTGATGCTCCGTCAGGCGCAGTTCGGCATAATCGCGGGCGGCCCAGGTCGAAATTAAAAATTGCCAGTCCGAAGCGGATAAAAGCATCAATTCCCGGGCGAGTTGTTCAACAATGTCTTTAAAAGTTTGATTGTCGGATTTTTTATATTCCCGGGCAAGGTCCCGCATAGTCAACTCATCGTTATAAATGTGTTTCCAGGTCCACTCGGTCCATTTGTTGAGCCATATATAATGATAACCGCCTTTGCCCCAGCTTCCCTCGGGTATGGATATCACCCTTGTAGGTTTATGGTGCTCCATCTGTTCGGTAAGCGTGGCCACTCCCACATCCTTCAATTTGGCCAGGTTTTTATATACTTCTTTTATGAACCGCGGTCCTTCAAACCACCAGTGCCCGAAAAGTTCGGCATCGAAAGGAGCGCATAATATTCCCTGTTTGCCGGTTTTTTCATGGTAATCACGGACGATCCCTGAGATCATATCCGCGAAATGGGCGGCATTGTCCACAAGCCTGTCGTTTGCGTCTTTGGGATAATATATCATCTTATCAGCAAGGTCGGCTTTTGCCGATGTAACCTTCCAGTAACGATGACCGCCCGGGAAATGCTTTTTATGGAAATCGAGGTAGTTGCCGTCGCCTGGGTAACCGTGTTCGCCCGACCAGACCTGCAGGCCCGTATTCGGGTCCCTGCTGAATAATGATACCGGTCGCTTGCCTTCGTGTTCGCCTACGAGATATACCTCGTGCGGAGATTTTTCCTTGTCTTCTTCCCGGGGTTGATACTCGCGCTCGAACTGCCCCCAGAGCTGTTTTAAGGCTTCGAAACGGTCGATATAAACGCCGATTGATTTTCCGCCCTTAAGAAGCGCGGAGTCGACTATAAAATAGCGGATTCCATTCTCGGATAAAAACTCCTCAACCGCTTTGCGGTGATACGGTTTCTCTCCGACATTGGATTCGACAGGCGGTTTCCAATCGTATGATGGGCGATACGCGGCTTCCGGAAGCCATATTCCCAACGGGTCTTTGCCGAAGTGGCGTTTATGGGAGCGTACAGCCATCTTAACCTGCGCCTGTATCGATGTGTCCTGCGAGAGGAGCGGGAAGTAACCATGGGTAGCGCCGCAGGTCATTATCTCTATATAGCCCTTGTCCTGGAGTTCACGGAATCCTTTGATTATATCTTTATGATAACGGTTTTCAAATGAATCGAGTATTCCCCGATAATATTTCTGCCACATTACCGAAAGTTCTATCATCAAATCGCGGCCGTGTTTGCGGAACTGTTTCTCATCTTCTTCGGCGGCGGTTATTTTCTCCCCGCAATATGATACGAATTCTTCTTTGAATGAGTCGTCGGCTAACTGTTCGGCCAGTACGGGGGAGATGCCGATTGAGAGTTTTGCCTCGATACCTTCATCCGCAAGTTCATTGACGACATTCAAAATAGGGATATAGGTTTCCGCGGCGGCTTCATTGAGCCAGTCGGTGCCATGGGGCCACCTTCCATGGGATATCACATAAGGCAAATGCGAATGTAATACTAAACTGAAAGCTCCTGCGCTTTTTATAGCCATAATAATTATTATTCTCCTTCTTTAGTTGGCTTTATGGTGTGGAAACCGATATTCTTGTCGTCTGGTTTCCCAAAAACCTTGATTTCTCCAAATTGGGATTCGTATTTCTTAATATTGTCTTCAAGTGATTTTAAGAAAGACTTGGCGTTTTGGGGAGTCATAACTATCCTGGAAAATATCTTGCCTTTGTTCACCCCGGGCATTACCCGGGCGAAATCAAAAATCATCTCTGACGGTGAAAATACGATAAGCGCCAGGTTCGAATATATTCCTTCAGATTCCTTCTCGTCTAACTGGATATTAAGCTTCATTGGTTTCTGTTCCATTAGTATTCTCCTGATTATTTATTGTCAAAAGATTATTGCGCCGTAACTTTCATTGTAATATATTCCCGGTCTATATCAAATACTTTTTTTCGGAAAGGATAAAAGTGAATCTCTCTAAGAAGGATATAAACCGAATTCTTTCAAGGATTGAAGGAAAAAAGATAATGGTCCTCGGCGATATTATGCTCGATTGTTATTTCTGGGGAGAGGTCTCCCGTATCAGCCCGGAAGCGCCGGTACCGGTTGTCAATGTTAAAGAACAAAATTATACGCTGGGCGGGGCGGGAAATGTCGCCAAGAACCTCGCCGACATAGGCGCCCGCCCTTTAATCATAGGAACGCGCGGCGATGATGACAATGGCAAATACCTTGTGAAGCATTTGAAAAGCTCCGGTATCGACGCCCGCGGGGTTGTAGTCGATGCCGACAGACCTACTACTCAAAAGACCAGAATCGTCGCCCATAGCCAGCAGGTGGTTCGAGCCGATTTTGAATCGACCGATGAAATTTCCGAGGAAGTTCAGGAAAAAATTGTCAAGTTTATAAAACGCAACATTAAGGATGTCAGCGGTTTGATTATTTCCGATTATGGAAAGGGGGTTATCAGCTACCGCCTGTTGACCGAAATCATTGATTATATGAACGAGCGCGGGATTTTCATCGCCGTTGATCCTAAGGACGTTCATTTCATGAACTACCGCCGGGTTTCCATTATTACCCCCAATCACCATGAAGCGGGATACGCTTACCATAAAAAAATAACCGATGAAGAATCGCTCAAACAGGTCGGTTTTGGATTGGTCGATCTACTGGAGGCCAGGTCGGTATTGATAACCCGGGGCGAGAAAGGGATGACCCTGTTCGAACCGGATGAGAAATTCACCCATATCCCGACCGAAGCCCAGGAAGTTTTTGATGTAACCGGCGCCGGCGATACGGTTATCGCGACTCTCGTGGCCGCGGTGGCCGCCGGGGCAAAACTGCACCAGGCGGCTCGGCTGGCTAATTTCGCCGCCGGAATAGTGGTCGGGGAGATAGGTACTTCGACTATTACCCGGGAGAAAATTGCCGACGCCCTGGAAAACGGAATTAAAACGAAAGGTCCGGGCGCGCCCACAAAACTGAAGTTGACATGATTGTATCGCTAAAAAAATTCCTGTCTATTAGGGACGAGTGCCGCGACTGCGGGGAAAAAGTAGTTTTTACCAATGGTTGCTTCGATATCCTTCACTATGGCCACCTCGATTATTTAATTAAGGCTAAAAAGATGGGGGACATACTGGTAGTGGCGGTCAACACCGATTCCTCGGTAAAGAAGTTTAAAGCCGAAGGGCGGCCGATTATTTCAGAGAAATACCGGGCGAAGCTTGTAGATGGTTTAAATCCGGTTGATTATGTAATTCTTTTTGGCGAGGAAACGCCCCAGAAACTGATAGAGAGGATACGTCCCGATGTGCTGGTAAAAGGAGCGGATTATAAACTTAGTGAAATCGTTGGCGCGGATATAGTTCGTTCGTATGAAGGCAAGGTGCGCCGGATTAAGCTCGTCCCCGGCCTGTCTACAACCCGTATATTGCTCAAAATAAAGGAATCTAATAACTTAGGTATATAAATAGGCGTGATTGACGATAATAAAAATGAACCATTTATAGCCATAATCTGTTAATTATAATGACAATTGTACTTGACAAAATTAAATTCGCCCTTAAATTGGGCTTAAACCACAGTAAAATTGAGGAGAACCTATCGCTAACTGATACAGAGATTTTAAACGAAACTGATTTTGAATCGCGATATGGTTTTTCCAAAATTCATAACTATTCCCAGAGACGGAAATAAATAATATCCTGGAGTGAAATAGATGCTTAAATCTCATCGTTTAACATTACTTTTTATTATCGGAGTTACGCTGGTTGTGATTTGGGGATGCGCGGAGAACAATCCGAACACTACTCCCGAAGTTTACGCGCCGGTTTACCCCGATTCTCTCTACCGCAATAGCGGAGCTTACTATATCGGAGTTACTGTGCGCGACCCGCAGGGACTGCTCGATATAAACCTTGTCGAGTATCGAATTGCCCATCCGGCAACAGCCGATACCGGGCGTTGGATTGAAATCATCGATGGCGGAAGCAGTGGCGATGCTCTTGCCGGCGATGGCATTTACGGCACCCTGGTCCAGGAGTTCGGTACAGATGCCGCTTCCGGCGATTATGTGCTTTACTTCCGAGCTTTCGACAATGATAACCATAGTTCAAATACACTTCAACAAACTATGGTTCTCAGGGATGATAATATTCCTCTTCTATCGGATCCATTGCTTGCCGACAGCATTTTTGCTGATGTGGTCGACACCCTATCTGACAGTCTGCAGGTCCGGGTTACCGTATCGCACCCCGACTCCAGCGCTTCTATAAACGAGGTCTGGTTCGAGATTTACGACCCGGCAGAAACCGGCGGGGAAACAAGTTATGATATGTTCGATGACGGCACCACCGGGGGCGATTCCACCGCCGGAGACGGCCGTTATGCGTTAAGAATCCCAGTAACGGCGGTAGTTAGAGACAGCCTGCAGGGATTTTTCAGGTTCGAGTTCAATGCTAACGACAACAGGGGCGCGAGCGCGTTGCCAGTCGACAAATACCTTTTTGTGCTTAATAATGAT
>WJIJ01000171.1 GCA_014730345.1 Candidatus Zixiibacteriota bacterium
CCGCGTGTTGACTTATTTAGCCATAACCTTTACTATTTTGCTGGCGGGGACATTTATACTTTCGAAAGTAGACACCGGTTGGGGTTATGAGTATATCCCTTATGAAGAGAATGAATACGTTGAGCATCATGAGCCCAAATACGTTTTCCTGATCATTCTGGATGCTACCCGTTTTGACTGGCTTTCCACGGAGGGTTACGATATCGAGACCCCTAATCTTCAGAGCTTAGCCGACGATGGAATTTATTACGCTAATACCATCGCCAATAGCTACTGGACCAAACCAACCATGGCCAGTCTTTTTACGTCGGTTTTGCCCAAAGATCATCGTACCAACTATTATACAACGCCGCTTAATGAAGAATTACCTGTTCTTGCGGAGCAATTTAGAAACATGGGCTATTATTCTATCGGGGTTACTAATAATCCTAATTTAAAAACTCCCCAGAAATATCACCGTGGCTTTAACAATTATACATTTCTCGCGAGAGGAACACTACTCCCGTTCGTTCAACAGGGACCCCTGTTAAACAGGTTAGCGTTTACTAAAAGAATTTTATCCCATCGATTATACGGCAACCTGCCGGTGTTTGCTTCCGGTAAGGCTACCACTGAGTATTCCGTTAATACAATAGATTATTACAGGAACAATCCATTGTTCGCCTATATTCATTACATGGATCCCCATGGGCCATATTACGAGCATCCCTATAACGGTAAATCAAGGCACCCGAGAGTCGAGTTTACCCCGGAAGATTCACTGGAACGGGTTACTAATTTGTACAAGGGGGAATTGGAATATACCGATAAGTGGCTGGGTGAATTGATTGGATATATGAAGCATTCGGGAATCTATGATTCATCCCTTATTGTCCTGACTGCCGACCACGGCGAGGAATTTTTTGAGCATTTTTGCTGGAGTCATATTATTGCGTTGTGGGATGAGTTGATTCATGTCCCATTAATAATAAAACCTCCTTTTTATGAAAACGGAGGAAAGGTAGATACGTCGCTGGTCCAACACCTCGATATCGCCCCGACCATGGTTGAATACGCCGGCGGAAAACCTCCGGACGGATGGCAGGGCGATAACATATTCTCTCCCGGTTATCATAACAGTAGTGTTATTTCGCAATGCGACGGTATTTACAGCATCAGATCGCATAAATACAAAATCATGAACACTATTCCTGATTACGCCGAGATAAGATTATCAGCTCCGGAATTTTCACATATAGATAAGAGGGCTGTTTTCCCCGAGGAAAACGTATTCAATCTTATCGATGATCCTCATGAAAAAAACAATCTCGCGGAAACCGAACGCGGCAGGCAAATTATGGATAGCCTTATTGCCGCTTCGGGAGTTGAAGAACTTATGATCATTCCCGATGTAATAACAGAAGGCGGTATTGAATTGGATGAAGAAACTATTGAGCAGTTGAAAGCGATCGGTTATCTTGATTAATCATTCGTATAGTGTTACCGTTGTAATAACTTAATCAGATATAAACTCATTGAATTAATAAATTATAAACAGGTTTTGACCTATAAATAGCTTGATTATTGGAAATTAACGCTTATATTACCCATCAATTCGGTAGTTTAAAATTAAATCAATTATAAATTTTATGGCAACTCGAAAAAGCGAAAACATTTTTATTCACTCAATCGTCGGGGGGATTATATGTGCTGTAGTTGTTGGATTGATAGAATCTATTATATTAACTCTTCATTTTAATTGGCAAGATTGGAATTTACCATTTACAGGATTGCTTTATTACGGACTGATAGGTTTGATCATAGGCGCGGCGGTCGGGATAGCATTGATGTTTACCAAACGCTTCCTTAATGTAGGATTTAATGGAGGATTTGGGTTTATCTTAGCCGGGGGCGGAGCCATAGCTTTTTGCACGTACCATTATATCGCTTTGCTTCTGGAGGATTGGGGATTGGGAACATCGATACCTGTTAAGGCGGTTGGGTATTCAATCCTCTTAGTGACGGCAATTTTATTAGTTACATTATTATATCATATCGCGTTCAAATCATTCTTAAAAAAATACGATCGGGCGCTGAGTTATTTGGCTATCTGTTATTTTGTCCTTCTGGCTGGCGCTTTTATAATCTTTAAAACCGAAACCGGCTGGGGTTATGAACATATCCCCTATGAAATTAACGAATATGCAGAACAACCTGATCCCAAGTATGTTTTCCTGATCATACTCGACGCTACCCGATTCGATTGGCTTTCCACCGAAGGGTATGATATCGAAACTCCTAATATTCAAAGTATAGCCGACGATGGAATATACTTCCCGAACGCTATCGCCAATAGCTATTGGACCAAACCGACCATGGCCAGTATTTTCACCGGAGTTTATCCCAAGGTCCACGGAACCCTGCGCTATGAAACGCCTCTACCGAGGAATATTCCTGTTCTCGCCGGGCAATTCACGGATTTGGGATATTACACTATCGGGATTACCACTAATGTCAACCTGAAACACGACCAGAGATATTCCCGCGGATTTAATAATTATACTTTTATGGACAGGGATGATTTTCTGCCCTTCGATGAACGCGTTCCTGATTTGAATCGCGTTTTGTTCTTAAGGTCAATCATAAAAAGAATTCCTCAAATCGATTTATATGGCGTGAGACCGATGTATACTTCGGGACTAAAAACGACAAAAAGGACTATTGAATTAATCGAATTTTATAATAACGCTCCATTGTTCGTTTACCTTCATTATATGGACCCCCACGATCCATATTATGAACATCCTTACAACGGGAAGTACCGTCACCCCAAAGTAGAATTCACCCCTGAAGATTCGCTTGAAAGAGTTTCTGATTTGTACGTGGATGAACTTGAATATACCGATAGGCGGCTGGGTGAATTATTTGATTACATGAAACGAGCGAACATTTATGATTCCGCGCTTATTTTCCTGACTGCCGATCATGGTGAGGAGTTTTTTGACCATTACGCATGGAACCACATGTTCTCGTTGTATGAAGAATTGATACATGTCCCTCTCATAATAAAACCACCAGAGACGAGGAATTTCAAAGAAGTCGATTCAACTCTTGTTCAGCAAATTGATTTCGCCCCTACACTCGTTGAATTTTGCGGAGGGAATCCACCGGATGGGTGGCAGGGAGAGAATATTTTTGATGAAGATTTTCATAATGACTATGCTTTGTCGCAGTGGGAAGGGATTTACAGCATCAGA
>WJIJ01000031.1 GCA_014730345.1 Candidatus Zixiibacteriota bacterium
CGCGCTGGATATTATCGAGAAAGAAAACGAACGCGCCGCTATCGAGGAACATTTAAAAAAGTGCGCTGAGTGCCAGGATATTTACCGCAAAATTATAAGCGAGTTGGATATTATTGGAAGTATCGAAACCGACGCGCGTACAGTATCCTTCCCCGCAGGAGCAAGCAACAGGGGTATCGTCCAGGGATTGTTAAAGTTAGCCGCAGTTTTTATTATCGGTTTTATTATAGGATTCGGATCATCCGAAATTTACGATACCGAACGAACAACAATATATCCATCTTACTTCGAACCGGAGACTCCTCCTGACTCGGTAATATCTTATGCCGCCGCCGATGCAACTTTTACAGGTCTTGAGTAACAGGTATTCACATTAATGAATACAGTTATAAAATCACGCTTTAAACTTTAATTAAAGTTTCCGGACTATTTCTTGCGCGGCGCTTATTCCAGAAAGAACGGCTCCTTCTATATCACATCCCTTAAATCCATCACCCGCGAAGGCAATCAATCCCGGCGTTTCCGCAACTACACACCTATCATGGTGGGAACTGATCGTCCTGCTGTACTTCCAGCGATGAATTCTCAAATAACCACTTTCGTACTTTATATAGTAACCAGTTTCCTTTAATAAGGCTTCTATGGTTTCTTCACCCGGGAAATCCCAGTACTTTTCGCTGAATTCCCTCGAAGCATGAATAGTGAAAGCTCCGGGTTCTGGAGAAACACCCTTAGCGGAATTATTAATTATCAATGACACTGATGCCCCGCCTGGTTTTACAAACGGCATGTTCAACAACTCGCCTTTTGCAATACCATTTAACAGCAAAGCTATGCATGGTTCGTATTGTACACTCGACAGGCCCTCCGCGATTTCTCCCGGTAGTGTGCTATCTCCATTTTTCAGTAGTTCCAGTGACTGTGGTAAAGGGGAAGTCATTATAACGGAGTAGCTCTTGAATACCTCTTTATCATCTGTAATTACGGTCCAGTTGTTCATTGAACATCGCAGGGCTTTAACTCTACAATTTACTTTTACATTTAATTCTTTTGAAAGGTAAATCGGAAGTTCCCGTATGCCCCCAGGGCAGAAATAATACGCGCCGCTTTCATCTGTGGGATAATCAACAGGTTTTAAAACGCCGGCACTACACCACTCATCAATCAGCGTCTTAAATTCTTTATCCGTCCCGCTTATAACCTGCGCCCCATGGTCGAATCGCTGGTTGTTGGCAACACGCGTCGACATTCGTCCGCCAACTCCTCTCCCTTTGTCTAAAACCAAGATAGTCTTACCGGCATTAACTAACTCCCTTGCCGCCATCAAACCGGATATACCCGCTCCGATAATAATGCAATCATATTCCTGGACACTACTCTGCCGCATGATTTTCGCTATTTCCTTTCCAAATTCGTTTTTAAGCATTCCATTGGCAAAAACATCAAACCATTTTTCGCCATCTCTGAATGCTTTGCGAAAGACCCCTCTGAAAATGCCGGATTTATTTTATCTCAACTCAGCGGGGATTTTCGCTATAGGGAGCCTTATACTAAACGTCGTCCCCCTGTCAATTTCGCTTTCGACCGAAATTTCCCCGCCGTGTTCTTCAATAATCCCCAAAGAAACCGAAAGCCCTAATCCCGTTCCCTTTCCAGTCGATTTCGTCGTATAAAACGGATCGAAAATTGAAGGAAGAACATGATGGGGTATTCCATGACCGTTATCCTTAAAAAGTAAAGTTATATAATCCGGCGACTTATAGTATTCAGCCCAGATTCTCAGTTTGCCGCCCTTGTCCATGGCATCGACCGCGTTGAGGATAATATTCAAAAATACCTGTATTAACTGCTGGCGGTCTCCATGTATAAACGGAAGGTTTTCAGGGAACGACGCGTTCACCGTCACACCTTTAAGCTTAATCTGGTTTTGGGCTATAGCCAGGGTTTCGGAAACAAGGTTTGGAATCTCCAGATGTTCAGTTTTAATCTCGCTCTCCCTGGCGAAATCAAGAAGGTTCTTGACTATTTTCTCGGAACGTTCAGCTTCTTTCAGAAGATCCCGGACCATATCAAGCCTTTCCTTATCGCTAAGGTCTTTGTAATCTTCTTCGAGCAATGCCGCGGTAAGGGTGATATTGTTGAGGGGATTATTCAATTCATGAGCTATGCCGGCGGTTAGTGTGCCGATAGCGCGCAACTTGTGAGATTCTATCATCTGTTCCTGCCGCCTTTTTAACTCATGCATCATGTGATTCAAGGCAAGGTTGACATTCGTGAATTCATCCCGGTATTTGCGGGCAGGCATAATCGGGGTCAAATCGCCCTCCCCGATGCGTTCGGTTAATACCATCAACCTGCCCAATGGGCGATGGATCTGCTTGGTCAGGAAATTTACTGTATAAAAAACCAACACGAGTAAAATCAGCAAAAATATAAATGGTACGAATTGGGCGTATTTGAACATGGAAGCGACGGTCTTTCGTTCTTTCTCCGAAAGTTGGAAAGCGAAGGAAATCATCTGGGAACCATGCTCACGCAGTTCATCCTCGATCTTATCGGTCTCCGGGGATGACGCGCTTCTACCTTTTTGATGGAGGTCGTCCAGCCTTTGAATCAATTCCTTGTATCTATTGAGATGTGCGCGAAGCGTCTCCAGATTTTTTGGACCGAGTACAACCTCCAATTCCCGGGAAGATGTTTCCATAAGGCTTTCAGCCGTGTTCACATGGTCAAACACGAACTGAAGGTTGGATTTATACAACAGGAAGTTCTTTTCGTATCTTCGTGCCTGCTGAATTTCATTAGTGTACCTGTCGGCCACGACTAAAAAGCGGGTTTTATTGTCCAATCTGTGCAGAGTAATAATTGAGGTTATTTCGGCGGCGGCATTCAATACAAAAAACAAAAGGAAACCCAACAGCAGACGTGTTCTTATACTGAATCGGGGTCTTTCCTTCAGCGCTTTTTGCGCGCGATATTCAAAATCATCGGCATGAGCCGTATTGTTTTCGGAACTTGTATTCTCCGGGTCTAACATATTTTCGCGATAGAGAATTAGAAGCCTTTATAATATTAAAAGGGTTTAGTTGCTCTCCTCTTCCAAAGCGTCTATTGCCTTCTGAATAATCTCCCGGAGCTCGTTTGGTTTAAAAGGCTTGGCTATGAAATCGAAGGCTCCCTTGGCAATCGCTTCGCGGGCAATTTCGATGGTGGCATAACCGGTAATTATAATAACTTTCGTTTTTGGCGATTTCTCGGTTACCCTGCTCAACACTTCCATTCCATCGACTTCATCCATGCGCACATCGGTAACCACGATATCATAACTCTTGTTATGAATGCGCTCCAAAGCCTCCGAGCCGGTCTCGCAAACATCAACGTTGTATCCTGACTTCTCAAGGGCCGGTTTTAAACGTTTTCCAACTATGGGTTCATCATCAATCACTAATATATTCACTTTATCTGTCAATCAATCCTCCTCAAGTTACAAAAGCTCTGTCATTAAAATATAATACCCCGCATATAATTTTAATACTCCCTTCGTATCTTCCTCGAAATATTTACTAATTATTCCACCTCTATTTAATTATTGGGCTTGCGTTTAAAACATAAATAATGTATACTTTTTTAGCAAGTTTAAAATCAACTCCGGTACTCTACGCATGGATTTATATCAAGGTTTTAAAGAATGTCAGTTATTACAATATCCAGAGGTACCTTTAGCGGCGGGAATATATTGGCGACGCGCCTTGCCGAAAAGTTGGGTTTTAATTGTGTATCCAGGGAAGAACTCAGCGACGAGGCTACTAAACTGGGGGTGCCTGTCGGCAAACTTCAGATGGCAATGGTTAAACCGCCGCGGGTATATCGCAGGATGGGTAGGGAACGCGATCAATACCTTGCCTGCATGACCATGCTGTTGTGCGAAAAAATACTTGAAGGAAACCTGGTTTATCATGGTCATACCGGACATCTGCTACTGCCGGGGATTTCTAATATCCTGAGGATCAGGGTTCTCGCCGATATGGAGTTTCGAATCAAATCGGTCTCCGACCGACTAAAAGTGGGGCGTGATAAAGCTAAGGACTACATCAGTAATGTTGACACTGACCGCGATAAATGGATCAAGTTTCTATACGGTGTCGACTGGCATGATCCTCTTCACTACGACTTGGTTGTTAACCTGGACCAGACGGGAATAGATAACGCCGCCACCGGCTTATGCACCATGGCCGAACTGCCGGATTTCAAACTAACGCCGGCATCTAAGATGGCGATTCAGAACCTTTATCTTAGCAGTAAAGCACATTTTACCCTGACCGCTGATTCAAGAACGAGTTACGCGGACATCAAAGTTATCGCCAACGACGGCACAGTGCAGGTTAACTACCTGCCGCAACAATCAGAAGTCGCTCCCTACGTAGAGGAAGTTTTATCTGGAATTGAGGGTATCAGGGAAGTCCACACAACTGTCGCCCAGACGAGTTTATTGTACATACAGGAGAAGTTCGATCCGGAATCAAGCCAATTCAAATATATAGCAAATTTAGCCCGGAAATGGGACGCGGTGGTAGAGTTAATGAAAATGGTCAATGTAGGGGATCAAAGTACCCAAGAAGAATTATCTCCTGGAATTCAACCCGGGTCCTACAAACCCCGCCCGGCATCTGCGGAATATAACGGCGGAATTGAGGATGATGAGGTTGCCGAAAGCCATCTTGATTCGGATACCGCCAGATATCTCGATAGACTGAATAATATCGGTTGTGAGGGAGGCAATTCTACATTCTTTGGCAATGTCGAAACATTACTCCATTCTTTACAAAGAAGAACCAATTACAGCATGATAATATTGGGCAATCTTTTTCTCTCAAAACAGGAATCGGTGCGTAAACGCCAGAAGGCGGAGATGAGAAGCCTTTTTTCTGACAACTTGAATATTCCGGTCGTGGATGCCGAGGAACTCCAGGAGCAGTTCAAGTTCGGTACGAAGCAGATATTCAAGTTAATCGCCGCGTTAAGCGTCGCGGCAATTATTTTCGCGGGAGTATTCACGCTCCAGGTTCCGATTATCAATTTTCTTACAGGAGAAGCATATAAAGGATACCGTGTACTGGCGATTCTACTGGTAGTTGCCCTGACGCCCGCGTTTGCCTTTTCCTACGGAACATTCGCCAAACAGGTGTTGAAAATTTTAAGACTCGAATAGAAGCTGTGCAAAGAACAAATTAACTACTTAACGGAATGGGATGTAAAAATGCCGGAACTTGGCCCATTTATACATATCGATTTTACTATCGCCATCCAGGTGGTAACCCTTGGTTTTATTGGAGGGGTGCTCAGCGGTTTTATCGGAAGCGGGGGCGCTTTTTTCATGACTCCCGGGATGATGAACCTGGGAGTGCCCGGAGTTATCGCTGTCGGGACTAACATCACCCATAAATTCGGTAAGGCCCTAATGGGTTCCCGGAAGCATGGTGAAATGGGCAACGTAGACCGCAAACTCGGTCTGTTCATGCTTATCACCGCGCTTGTCGGAATCAGGATCGCCGTATGGTTAAACACCACTTTTTTCCATTTGGGCGGAGGCGAGCATGGAGAAAACAGCGGAAGCGCCGCTGGAGACCTCTATATCAGTTGTATATTTGTAGCCGTGCTTTCAATAGTATCAGTTTTCATTCTCAAGGACGCCATCCGTACCGGCAAAAAAGAAGGCGGCCCATCGACAAAAATGGCCGAGTTTTTCTCAAAGATAAAAATTCCCCCGATAATAACATTCAAAACCGCCGATGTTCAAATATCTTTCTGGATTATCGCAATGGTGGGGCTCGCCACCGGATATCTCGCTGGTACTATCGGCGTGGGCGGATTTATAGGAGTTCCGGCTATGATATATATATTCGGTATACCAACAACAGTAGCCGCGGGGACCGAATTGTTTTTAGCCATGTTCATGGGAGCATGGGGAGCTATTAACTATGCCTGGGGCGGCTTTGTTGATTTAAGGCTTGTGTTGTTGCTTTACCTTGGTTCGCTTACCGGAATCTATATCGGGGCTTATGGCACAAAAGTTGTCAAGGAAAAGATAATTCGTCTGGTTACCGGAATAATAATACTCCTTTGCGTTTTTAGCCGGGCCGTGAATATCCCGGTTTACCTTCATGAATTGCAATTGTTAAACCTTCCGGGTAACTGGGACGCGTCACTCAATAACATCAGTAAAATCTTCCTGTTTACCAGCGGTATTTCCGGTGTTATCGTAATTTTAGTTTCAGTATTCAGGGCTTACAGGAGGCGGCGCAAAGTTCAGCACCTGCTCCGTTCCGTTGATAGTTAGTTAAAAGATTAACATCCCCTTTTCTTTGCTGAAGAGTTCAATAAAACCATTGGTTTATTATACTTCGGTTCTGCCTACTAATCGATGGAATGTAATATATCCTACAGGTATGAGAATGAGAGTAATCATAGTGGATACGAGCAACCCTCCGATTACCGACCTTGCCAGCGCCGCCTGAATTTCACCTCCCGCTCCGGCCCCAAAAGCGAGGGGAAGCATCCCCAGAACTGTGGTAGCGGTGGTCATAAGTATCGGCCGCAAACGCCTTTTACCCGCTTGAACAACCGCTTCAGCAATACCCAGGCCATATTCGCGGCGCATAAGGTTGATATAGTCGACCAATACAATGGCATTATTCACCACAATACCTATCAGCATAATTATTCCCATGAGGCTCTGCATATTCAAAGAGGTTCCGGTTAAAAGGAGAGTCGGCACAACTCCAATAATCGCCATTGGAACCGCCAACATTACTATAAGAGGGTCCAAAAAACGTTCGAACTGCGCCGCCATCACCATGTAAATCAACACCAGCGCCATGATAACCGACAGGAAAAAATCTGATTGTGCCTCCTGTTGTTCCTTGTATTCCCCGCTGAAAATCAGGGAAAATCCGGCCGGCAGCGGAAAACCATACAGTTTATCCTGCAACTTTTCCACTACATCGCCAAGAGCCGCGCCGCTTTCGAGGTTCGCGGTTATATACGTTACCCTTTGACCGTCCACACGCTCTATTTCAGTCGGCCCCCGCCTGCGTTCAACGGAAACAACCGATGAAATCGGAATAATCCGTCCCCCTGCGCCCTGTACTGAAATATTGCTCAAATCATTAGTACTTAACCTGTCGCGCGGCTGGAGTCTTACCGTTATGGGATACTCTTCACCGCTTTCCCTGAAAACACCGGCCCGGCCTCCTCCCACGTTCGTCTGGATAACTTGAGCTATCTGGCTAACCGATAAATCCAAGTTCGCTATCTTTTCCCTGTCTACAATTAAGTTCTGCTCTGGACGCCCTTCTCTGCGGCTCACCCTGACGTCGGCTATTTCCGGTACGTCTTCCATTATAACGCTTATATCCTTGGCCAATCGGTCGGCGACATTTAGATCATACCCGCGCAATTCTACCTGAACCGCTTCAGAGCCTCCCGAACCGAAGAGCCTCCTCAGCATCCACAAACCTGACTGCGCGTCAACCCGAATATCGGCGCCGGGTATCTTGCCGCGGACCTTATCGCGAATACGGTCAGCCAATTCGAAACTGTTTACGGTACGTTCGTCCGCGTTTTTCAATGATATCTCCACCTCCGCGTCGCCGGGCCTGATCTCCACCGAAATATGACGCACCTGGTCCATGGGTACCACTCCGCGGACTATTCCATCCAGTTCCTTGAGATATTCGTTGACCACAGCTATATTTGTACCCTGGGCCATTTCCAGTTCAACATCGATCTCATTCGCGTCGGTTTCAGGAGCGAGTTCGACCGGTAATAAACCCCAAAGATATATATTCAATGCCAATAAACCCCCGGCCACGGAGAAAACAATAATCTTCTGTTTTATCGCTTTATCAATGGAACGGGAGTAAAATTTTTCAAGCTGTTCTGTCCACCTGGCGAATTTCGATTTCTCCCTCGCGCCCTTTTCCCATTTATCTTTTATGGTCAAATACCTGCTTCCAAGCATTGGAACCAGGGTCAACGCTACTAAAAGGGAACACAACAAAGCGAATACGACAACCAGCGCCAATTCCTTAAACAGCATTCCTGAAATTGTCTGCATGAAAACAACGGGGAGAAAAATAACTGAAGTTGTAAGGGTGGAAGCGATAATCGCGCCGGTAACTTGCCGTGCGCCTATCAGCGAGCTGTCTTTCAAGCTCTTTCCTTCCTCCCTCATCCTTACTATATTTTCAAGCACAACAATTGAATTATCTACTATGAGCCCTATCCCAAGGGCAAGCCCCCCGAAACTCATCTGGTTTAAAGATATCTTATTGAAAAACAGTAATCCAAAGGTAGCCACCATTGAAATCGGGATTGACAGGGCGATTATAAACGTTGTTGAACCGTTTCGGAGAAAAAGGTATAGCACGAATACCGCCAGCAATCCTCCCCATAGGGCCGCCTGCTTAACATTGTCGATAGCGCTCTGTATAAAATCACTCTGGTCGATAACAACCATCAAATCGATATCGTCCCGCTCGCGGTTTATCTGGTCCATTACCTCCCGGGCCGCTTCCGCTACCGCTACGGTGTTAGCGCCCGACTGTTTACGCACACCCATGCGAACCATGGGCCTGCCATCGATTTGAACCAACCTGCTTACATCTTCATATCCGTCCACAACCTCGGCCACATCGCCCACTCGAATCGGTTTGCCATCAACCACCGTTATAATCGTCGATGCTACCTGCTCCAGAGATTGGAATTCCCCCTGGGTACGGACATACATATCGCTAATACCCTCGCGCATATCCCCCCCGGGCAGGGTGATATTTTCGCGTCGAATTGCCTGCTGAACATCGGACGCGGTAAGCATACTCGAAGCGAGCCTGTCCCGCTTTAATCTTACCTGGATCTCACGGTAGATACCGCCCCAAACATCTACTGACCCAACGCCGGGTATCTGCTCGAAACGCTGGGAAATTTCCCGCTCGAGTATTCGGGTTAATTCTTCCATATTGCGGTCAGACTGCGCTCCAAGAACCACCACCGGAAAATTATCGGGATCGAATTTCCACAAGCGCGGCGGCTCTACTTCCGGCGGGAAATCATCCCGTATGCGGTCAAGCGCCGCCCTTACGTCGTTCGCGGCCGCGTCAATATTGGTTCCCTGGGAAAATTCCAGCGAAACACGGCTTCTACCCTCCTGCGACCGGGAACGGACTTCCTCTACATTGGGAACGCTGGCGATAGCGTTCTCAACCCGGTCGGTGATTATAGTCTCGATTTCTTCCGGACCGACATTCGGATAACTGGTGGAAATACTGAGCATCGGGTATTCTATAGGAGGTAGCAAATCAACCGGAAGGAAACGGAAACCCATCACACCAATTACGATAATAATTAAAAAGACCATAGTGGTCGCGATAGGCCGGTTTACTGCTAATTTAGTTATATTCATGGTTTTAGATTAAATCCCCGGTGTTCAGGTACCCGAAACCGGAGTATCGGTGTCGGCCGTCTGCCGTTTCTGGATTATTTCTTCCAAAAGATCTTCCCGTTGAACAGTTTGCAGGTGTTCCACCCACGCCCACTTTACGGGACGGACCCTTGCCGACCCCGATTCTCCTCCCAGAAGATCCTGCCCGATAGTAATGACCCAACTTTTGGGCGCAATGCCGTTCACCCCGGCTGACATCCTGCCCGTCGCAATTACATCTACCGGCACGAATTCAAATGAAACCGGCTCGGTTAAACTGCCCGGACCGCCTATTTCAGGATTATTTATTTGAATTTGATCAAGACTGTCGCTACTGACGTACACCCCGGTCGCACCGGTCATCGGGTTTTCGTATAGTGCGCTTAATGGAACCAACGTTGCCTGTTCACTTTCACCATAATAAATATCCACTATCGTAAACATCCCCGGTTTTAAAATATGATCGGGATTGGCTACGTCTATTTCCCCTTCCGTACTATGCGCTACCGGGTGCAAAAACGGCGATATCCGGGACAATGCCGCGGTCAATGGAGGAACATCAACATTTTCCAATCTAATCTCAACCCTTTGACCGGTTTCGATATAATTCAGCATCCGATCAGTTAGCATAACTTCCACCCGGACATTATCCAGTTGCCCGATTGTGAACAGCCGTCTTCCGGCACTAACGGTCATGCCGATTTCGGCGTTACGGTCTCCAACAGTACCGCTTATCGGGGCGCGGATTATCGTACGCGAAAGAGCTTCTTCCTGCTCGGCGACATTCGCCCGCGCCTGCTCCACCCGCGCCTGTGCAAGTTCAACATCGGCTTCCGCTGACAACGCCTGCGTCTCGATTGTCTCAAGCTGGGCTTCGCTGGATAAATCCCTTTCCGCAAGAGTCCTGGCGCGTTTCAGCTCGGCATTGATTTCCTTTAACTTAGCTTCCGCCTGCCGTGCCTGGGCCAATGCTATCTGATAAGCCGCCTTGGCTTGATTTAACCGCTCCTGGAATTCCCTGTCCCGTAATCTTACAAGAGGAGTTCCTCTCCTTACTTCATCCCCATTGTGCGCGTGAACCATACTGATTACGCCGCTCATTTCGGGGTAAATCTCCACCTGGTTTCTTGCTTCGACCACCCCGCTTAAACGCTCCACCAGGGGCAGGGAACCATGCTGCGCCCGCACCGCTTCCACCGCCGGAACCGTTCTTTCGCGATTATTTCTTGTTTCCCCGGAACCGCCCGAACACCCCGACAATATTAATACTGAAATGATTAAAAGCTGTAGATTGAGTACATTAAATCTTTTCAATTTTCACTCGTTAATTATTTATACAATAGTGTTTTTTACCTGGTTGACTAAACGAAATATCTACGAATTTGTTCAAGTTAAATTTCGATTACGCCGTAAACGTTCTTTAATAATGGTTTATAGTCTAAAATTTAACGGGACTAACCGCCTTTGGCAAACCAATTAAATCGATACCTTAAGCCGCTTTAGAACGCAATTGTAATACCGGCGGACAGGTAATTAACAAGAGCGAAATTATACACTTCATCGTTATCCGCGCCGCCTTCCAGAATCCTGTAACCTACCCTGATACGTATTTTTTCCGCCGGAATACCGTATAATGCCAGCAATATATCCTCGGCCCGGCCCTGGGGCGCCGCCAACGCGTCCCCTTTGAATTCAAGACCCAGCTTTGAATCAAAACGCCAGTCTACCGCGAAATTTATCAGGGGCACAAAGCCGGTATTCGACTTCTCTGAGGATTCTCCGCCGCCTTCTACTTTAATTGACGCGTCCCGGATCTTGGCGGTTAACCCGATCCCGGCCTTAAACTTTTCGCTTTGGAATATTGTATAGCGATATGTAATCCGGTAGGAATCGAAACGGTATTTAGCATCCAGATTAGTGCCTGCCGGGAATTGAACGCCGAAATAATTAATATCCCGGTCGAGACTTCCGGATGAATTGATCCTCAGGGGAGCGGCGAGCAGGGATATTGTATGGCGATTGCCTATATCCCAGTTAAGACGCGCCCTTATGAATGCGGTATTTTCAGCGTCTAAATCTTCCGATAGTGAAAATTCAGTTCCGGTATCCCCGGGTATTCTCACATCATTATAACCACTGACAGCCAGGCCGCTTTCTAAATCGATTGACCATCCGGCATGCGCATAACGCGCCATGCAAAACAATGACAAAAATACAAGGGTTATATTTAAGTAATTCTTTATCATTATCACCTGTAAATTTTGCCTTACATGAGTAAGAATTGGTTTTATCATAATAAATTATCATTAATAACCCGCAATTGCCACCAATTAGTTCATTAAATTTCAATAGGCAATTTACGCAAATAGAGTGTTTAGATATATTTTAAATCAAATTAAAACAAGCCGGAACATACTCCCGGCTTGTTTTATAAGTGCATGCTTAAACCCCTATTATTTCAAAAGGGTCATCCTCTTGGTGAAAACCCGGTTACCAACCGTAAGTTTATAAAAATATATACCGCTGGAATAAGTAGAAGCATCCCAGCTTACCGAGTGCGTTCCCGCCGGCAGAATGCCATCGACTAAATCGGCAATCTTCCTTCCGGCGATATTGTAAACCGAGAGGTTGATATCGCTTTCCTCGGGTATATCGAATTTAATCTGGGTTTGAGCGTTAAACGGGTTCGGGATATTGCCGTACAATGACGCCTGAGAAGGCAATTCACCGCCTCGGGAATCATCAAACCAGCCTGCCAAATGCCAATCGCTGTTATTACCGAGCGCCGAACCATAGACTGTGAAATGGAACATCGCCGTATCATAAACTTCCGATGGGTAATTACCGCAACTGGCGATATAATCATACGTACCCGATGGAGCGAAAATCGGTACATATTGTGATATATTCCACACTACTATCTGCTGGTACGGGTCGAGGGGAACATCATTGTACTGGTTGATAGGCCCATAAATGGAACCTCCGGGAAGCTTCAGCGTGAGCCAGACATCGGTTGTCTGCGCTGTACTGGAGTTGCTTTCAAGAATCCCCGCGTATGTAAACGATTCGCCCGGATGTATGTAAATCGGCGGATTATACGGTATCATACTTATCGTAGCCGCCGGCAATTTCATCTGGAAATTCAGGTAAACCGTATCATCGGCTATAGCCATTATCGAATCGACCTGTGGGAAATACTGGCTGTTGGGAACCTCACATGTAATCTCCCATAGCGTATCCGGGGGTACCAGCAAGGTATACCATCCCGATTCCTCGGTCTGCGCGCTTATCTGGGGATTCCTGTTAGTTACCGTCAACTCAGCATCCAAACCCGCGCCGGTCTCGAAATCGGTAACCCTTCCGCGGATGTAGCCATAACCTTCGGGAATCATCCAGCTCGATAAAATTTCACTGGTCCAGCAACGGATACGCCCCCATTGGTGAGGCGTAAATTCTGTCCAGCATGGAGAACCATTCAAGGTGCTGTATCCCATATAATTATTATATGGAGTCTCGCCCCAGGCTACCCCGCAACATGGATCGGTTCCACCGGGATCTCCGCAGTAATAATTTATCGGCGTCGGACGGGTATCCGAGCAAAGGTCTCCGGTAATATCCGCGTCGCGGCCGTCTGCGTATTCCCAGCACTCGCCGCACTGTGATACTTCGGATACGCCGTGGTGCGTATGCCACAGCCCGAGATTATGACCCAGTTCATGGGCAAGTACATTATCATGGTAAGGCGTGGGATGGACATGGCTTTCAGTAAGCACTACACCGCCCTGGTTGGAAAGCGGTAATCTCACATCATCCCACGGGAATGTACCAAAAGAACCGCCGCCATAATCGGTAACGTAGACATTACATTGTTCATCCGGATCTACCGCGTATTCATTTTTCATATTGGTGGCGTTCGGATTATGTCGATACTGAGAATCGTTCACGAACCTGTAGTCATAAACAAACTGTATCCGCATCTGGGCATAGATATCATTAAGGTCCGCCACCTGCTGGGCAAGGATAGTTTCGGTGGTCGCGCAATCATTTCCGGAATCATCGCAGAATATCTGGAAATACAACCGAATCGTTAAGAACGGATCTTCCGGGCCCGGAATCCATGTATCCCTCACCTGCGGGTCATCACAATCGCCGTTATCGCAATCGTGGTACAAAATTCCATAAGTTTCCAATTGATTCCGGACATAATCTTCCCATGTAGTACAGAATTTTACCTCTTCATCGGCAAATGCAAGCGAATTTAAGAGCAATGCCGAAAACAAGAGAACGAAGAGCGTGGTCTTTTTGAGCATAGGCCATCCTCCAAAGAGTGTTAACAGGATAAAATTTTAAATGGATATTTTTTTCGCATTAAAGAAAAAATAAACGCACTTAAGGGTTATGCTGTACGGCGGCACCCAGCTACTACGGAATGCTGAAAACATAACTAATAAAGTCAGAAAAAGCAAGTATTGTATTTTAAATTTGGCAAAATTCCTATATTATACAGCCTATCAGGGAATTAGATTTAAAAAACTTCCATCATGCTAAAAACAAAAATACTGTTTCATTTAAAAATTTTTTAAAACATTTGGCTGCCATTGCTGGTATAATTGCATATTTTTTAAATCGCGTGCGTCAATTTCCATTAGTATCAGCACGGCATTCACTTATTCATTCCCAATCTAAATCAATAATCTGGACTTCTAAGGCTTTCCTTTCTAAGCGAATCAATTACGCTCCCTATTTCCACCCAGTAAATATCGTTGGATAAATTCATCCAGTTGTTAAAAAATAGATATTTGCCATCAGGAGAAAGGACGGGGCAGAATCCACGCAATGGCTTGCCGCCTGGTTCCAGTTTTCTCGGCGCGGTCCAAAGTCCCGGCGATATATTAAATGAAATATAAAGACAACTCCTGCGGTGTTCCTCCTCATCCTCAATCTGGTAAATAAGAAAGCTTTCATCCGGCGCGATACAAGGATGCCCTTCGTTTTGGTTTGATGTAATCGGACCTGGCAACTTCTCGGGTGTGCTATACCCTTTACCAATCGGATTTGAAACCCAGATGTCACCTCCGGCGGCGGTATATATATCGCCATTAGCTGAAACCGAGAATTGCCAGTAGGGATGGCTTAAATTTGGGCCGCGCTCTATGTAAACTGGCTCTGACCAGGAATTACCTAAGCGCTCAATATACCAGATTCCCGAGGGACCCCGCCGCGAAAGGAAGTAAAGACGGTTGCCATCGGGCGCGAAAATCGGGACATCGTCGCGTGTATCCAAAGAGGAAAATCCAGCCGCCCGTGGTAAAGACCACTTACCATCTTTAACATAAGATGTCATTATGAAGGTTTTTATATACCCGGAGTCCGCCCCCAGGCATTTTTCGATTCAATATCGGCGCCATGGGCGATAAGAAACCGTGCCAAACTGGTATCTGATACCAGTACCGCGTAACTTAGAGGCGTGTTTCCCTCGACAGTCTGTTGATTGATATCAGCGCCGGCTTCAATTATCCGCTCAACAAGTTTCCTGTTGTGTTTTGCAACTGCCCAGTGCAAAGGCGAATCACCGGAGTCGTTAAAAATGGATATATCACCACCATGCTCTATGAGCCACGAAGCGGCATCAGTCCGCTCCGAACGAATAGCGAAGATAATTGCCGTATTGCCGTTATTATCCTGAGCGTCAATATCGGCACCGTAGTTAAGCAATACTCCTAAAGTTGCTGTATCACCGGAAATCGCCGCGCAGTGAATCGGCTGGCTGTTGTCAATATCCCCTATACTAATATCCGCTCCCCGTTTCAGTAAATATCTAACTATTTCGGCTTTTCCATAATTAGCCGCATAGTTCAGCGGAGTCATGCCTTCCGAGTTCTTCATGTTCAGGCTGTCGGGTTCCATTTCCAGCAATATTACAACCTGATTTACATCTCCTTGCTCAATTGATTTAAAAATATCATTCCCAAGCGCGCTATTAAGGGTCAGCAGTATTATAAAAACAAATGATAAAATGCGAAAAACCATATTCCTTTCCTCCTCAGCATTGAAACAAATATCGCTTAATACTAAATACGCTAATATACAGGAAAGGTTACCTCAGCTTTATCCGGCAGATATTTATTTAAAACGGCGGTTGAATGGAACGGCAATGACAAATCAATGGACAGGGTCTTAAGCGGATGTTTTAGTGAAGGAATACCCCTGCATACTATTTCCGTGAATGCAGGAGTATCTTCTTTATAAGCACGATCTGCCCCAGATGATAATGGAAATGCTCGATAACTCCCTGTATATTCCTGTAGTAATTCCCGTATTTCTCATCCCAGAAAGTGTCCCGGAGTTTGCTCTCGGGCATTTGCTCGATTGATTTCGTTATCGCTTCGGCATCGGCCCACACATTTTCCAGTAAATCTTCCCAATCATCTTCCGATTCAATTGGCGAAAGGTCAAAACTATATTTATCATGGGCGTCGAGCGGACCGCCTTTCAGCACTTTTAGCACAGCCCTTACATAGTAATTCATATGATAAACGAGAGATGCGATAGTGTTGAAAGTATAAATCTGCTTCGTGGCTTGTTGCCAACTTACATCCTTTAAAGCATCTTTCAAGTTTACCCCGGTCATGCTTCCTCCGAAATGGGCTTCGCGGAGGTGCCTTGCTAATTCGGTTGTTAAATTCATATTTTCTATCCCCAATTATTACCGAAAAAGGTTACGCTAAATTTTAAATATTGTGCCATCCTCTTAAAAATCCGGATTACCATATTATACCTCCGACTCAGTGCGTTTTCCAAACGTTATGTAAAGCGCGGGCAATACCATTAAGGTTAGCACAGTCGAGGTCAATATCCCTCCGACCACCACCGTTGCCAGGGGACGCTGGACTTCCGCGCCGACCCCGGTTGAAACAGCCATGGGTACAAAACCAAACGCCGCTACTAACGCGGTCATCAAAACCGGACGCAATCTGGTAAGCGCGCTTTCTTTAATAGCGGATTGAATATCATATCCCTCCGAACGCAGGCGTTTAATAGTGGAGACTAAAACCAATCCATTCAACACAGCTATTCCTGAAAGAGCTATAAAACCTACGCCCGCGGAGATAGAAAACGGCATTCCCCTTAGAGCGAGAGTAACCACGCCACCCAGTGTTGCCAACGGTACTCCTGAGAAGATAAGGATAGCATCGCGCGCGGACCGGTATGTCCAGTACAACAACCCGAATATCAGGAACAATGCTATAGGAACAACTATCGCGAGCCGCAGGCGCGCCCGTTCAAGGTTCTCGAACTGACCTCCCAGGCGGATAAAATATCCACTTGGCAGTGTTATCTGTTCATCAAGCATATCCCTCAATTCATTTACAAAGGAACCGATATCTCTTTCCCTGACATTACACTGTATGACAACGCGTCTTTTGCTCCATTCCCGGGTTATCGATGATGGTCCTTCCTCCAGCGAGATTTTAGTTACCCGGTCCAAACCGACCAAACTTCCAGTCGAAGAACGCAGCAGGATGCGGTTTATATCTTCAATGCCGGTTAAACGGGTTGTATCGACTCTAACCGCGAGTTCGAACTTACGCTGGCCTTCAAAAACATCCCCAACCGTTATCCCTCCTATGCTTTCAACTCCGGTCAGGACATCCCGGGCTGTCAATCCGAACCTGGAGAGCCGTTGACGGTCAACGGCAAGCTTCATTTGCGGCTGGCCGGTCAATTGCTCTACTGTAACATCCGCGCTGCCGTGTATCTCTTCGACCAACGCCGCTATCTCTTCCGCCTTTAGTTCAAGGGTGTCGAGGTCATCACCGAACAATTTAATACCGATATCCGAGCGTATACCGGATATCATTTCATTGATGCGCATCTCTATCGGCTGGGTGAATATACGATTCTGCCCCGGCATATCCGATAGTTCTTCATCAATAGCGTCAACCAGTTCCTGTTGAGTATCCGCGCGCACCCATTGGTTTCGAGGTTTCAACGAGATAAACATATCCGACAACTCCAATCCCATCGGGTCGGTGGACAATTCAGCGGTGCCTGTCCTTGTCCATATTAGCTCAATTTCATCAGGGAACTTTTCCAATAAATTATTCTCGATCCGAGTATTGTATTCAACCGATTGCTCCAGTGAAATTCCCGCCAATCGCACCAGGTTGATTACTATCGTACCTTCACTAAGACGGGGAACGAATTCCGAACCAAGTTGCCTGAATAAGCCAATACCAGCAAATATCATTAACAAAGTTACAATTAACACTGCGCGGCTGTATTTAATCGCAAGGTTGAGTATTGGTTTATAGGCATTACGGATCCATTCAACGAATTTCGGTTCACGTTCGCTTACGTTCCGTTTAAGAAATGTACCAATCAACGCCGGTATAACCGTAAATGATAAAAGCAGTGAACCTGTTAAAACGAAAACTACGGTTAGCGCCATAGGCCGGAAAAGTTTGCCTTCGACTCCCTGCAGGGTTAAAATTGGAAGATAGACTATAATAATTATCAACTCGCCGAAAAGTGTCGGTTTACGGACTTCCCATATCGCGTCGCGAATTACCTGCAGACGGTTTGCTGAGGGTTTGGATTGTTTTAAACGGCGCACAGAATTCTCGACTTGTATTACCGCGTTATCTACCGCCAGCCCAAAATCAACGGCCCCAAGACTCATAAGACTGCCGACAATACCTACCCTGGACATCATATCGAAAGCAAATAACATCGAGAGCGGTATAGCCGATGCCACAATCAAACCCGCCCGCAGATTACCGAGAAAAAGAAATAGAATACCAACTACCAGCGCCGCTCCATAAGACAGGTTATGCTCAACTGTGGATAGTACTTTATCTACCAGCTCCGTTCGCTCATAAACAGGAATCAATTCAATATCTTCGGGCACTGCGCGGCGCGCTTGTTCCAATTGCTCAGCAAGTTCCCTGGTAACGGTTGCGGGGTTCTCGCCGGTTATCATAAAGCCCAACCCCAGTACAGCTTCGCCGGCGCCGTTGAACGTAGTAGCGCCTCTCCTTATCTCATGGCCGATTACCACCTCCGCGATGTCCTTTACGGAAATAGGTATACCCTCCACCGAAGCGATAACTATATTCTTGATCTCCTCGATTGTTTCCACAACCCCGATTCCCCTGACCAATGTCATCTCCCCTCCCCGGTTTATCTGTCCGCCGGGCACGTTGCCGAGTTCCGACTCCACCGATGCCACCACTTCATGGAGCGTTAACCCATACTGGGCAATCATGGAGGGGCTGAACAGGATCTGGTACTGTTTTACAAAACCTCCCCAGCTGTTAACTTCCGCGACCCCGGGAACCGCGAGTAGTTGAGGTTTGACTATCCAATCCTGGACGGTTCTGGCCATTGTTTCATCGCCGGAATTGCTTATGACCACATAATGGAATACTTCCCCAAGACCAGTAGACACCGGGCTGAGTTTGGGAGCGCCCACTCCGTCAGGCAACTCTACAGAGACAAGGCGTTCACTCACCTGTTGTCGGGCAAGGTAGAGATCGGTCTCATCCACAAAAATGGCCGTTATCTGGGATAGCCCATATTTCGTTACCGAACGGATTTCATCCAAACCAGTCAGGCCGGTAAGAGCCTGTTCGAGAGGATAAGTTACCAGTATCTCAACATCCTCCGGCGACCAGCCGGGCGCGGAAACATTTACCTGCACCATCACAGGGGTAGTATCCGGGAACGCGTCAAACGGAAGGTTCCAAAGGGCGATAAGCCCGAGTACTACCAACACAGAGGTGAGTACCAGAACCGCGTATCGATACCTGAGTATTGCTTCAACTAAGTTTTTTATCATACCGCATCCTAACCGACCGGTTCAAGGCCGCAGCACCCCGTGCCCAGGCTCGATTTCTTAAGTTCGGTTTTCAGTAAAAATGATCCATTGACAACCACTTCATCGCCCGGATTAATTCCTTCGGAAACCTGGTAATAATCCCCGTTGCCCGAAACCAACTCAACCTTATAGGGTCGGTAACGTGAATCGGATTCCTTGACAAACACTACATTACAGCATCCTTCCCATTGCACCGCGTCCTTGGGGATAAGTACAACCCTGCTTCCTCCTTGATTAGAAATCCTCACAACGCCAAATTCACCGGCATTTAATTTAGAATCGGGATTTATTACTTCCGCGCGGACAATCCCTGTGCGTGTATGCGGATCGATATATCGGGACACCCATATTATCTTGGCGCCAACCTGATTCATTCCATATCCGTCTGAAGTAAAAGTGAGAGCCTGCCCGACCTGTACTTCGCGGATCTGCTCTTCAGTAAGACGTGCTTCGATCCACATATACCTGGGATCCGCGGTCATCGCGAACGCCTTTCCGGATTCCATCATTTCTCCCAACTTAGCTACACGCTGTACCACTACTCCGTCTGCCTGGGCTCGAAGAGGGAACCGGTTGGAGACTGAATTACTCTTGATAATTAAATCGATATCTTCTTCACTCATGCCAGCCGAAAGCAACAATCCTTTGTGGCTGTTAAAATCGGTCAACGCCTGTTCGGCAAGCGCCTTTTCCCTATCAAAATCCTGTTCGCTTATCAGGTTCCTGATTTTCAGCTCCTTGTGCCTTGCGAATTCTTTTTGTTCAACTTGATACGCGGCATACGACTTCAGTAAACCAGCCTGGAGTTTCGCTACCTCCGGGGATTCCAGAATTGCTAATATATCACCCTGCCGGACAGCATCCCCTGGAAATACCATCCATCGCGAAACCAGGGCCCTGACCGATGAGGTTATCACATTGGACCTGGTCTCATCGAACACAACCTCCGCCGGGGCTTCTATATTGTTTTCCTTTTCCGCCGCGTACACCTGTTGGGTGGAAAGTCCCGTTTTAGCGGCCGTACTTGCCGAGGCGAATTGAATCAGCGCCCCGTTGGTGGCGCAGACAGGTGAATTAGGACGGTAAAACAATGAAACTTCGATTTCATCTTTTAATGATAGCTTCGACTGTTCCATATACAATTGCTCCTGGGGAAAATCTATTCCGGGATTGCACAAACGGCAGTGCGATTCCGGCAAATCATGACCCGCGCACCAATCGCCGGTATCTTTAAAATTCGCTATCAATTCCGGATGACATTTCGTGCATTCCGATTCCGGAACCGCGTGTTCGGCGCACCAATCAAGCTCGGTACCGGCTTCATTAGAATGTTCGCCATGCTCGCCGGGAGCGTGGTTATGTCCTTCATGACCAGTTTCACCTCTGCTTTCAACACCGTCCTGACCGGAATTGCATGCCAACATCGAACTCAGCAGAATCAAAACTAAAATGGTGCAAGAGAACGCTTTACTATATAAACTATTCATCTTAAACTCTCCAAAAAATGAAATTACGACCGGAAACCAATTTAATAACTGGCTGTTAACCGGTATTGACAATTATGTAAATCTGATTGAATTAATCAGTCTAACTGATTTAGCTTTAAGAGGATTGGAGAGTAAGCCTTGGAGGATGATCAATTTCGTTGACCTCGAGGTTCTTATAGAATGAGGTCAATGCTGATGGTATAGAAGTGGGGTTTAGAAATATTTGAAATTCATCGATAAATTCTAAATTCACCATGTACGGTTTAATTAAACTGTGTACACAATCATGGCAGGTCTGAGATGTTTCTTCACATCCCTCTTCACACTCATCATGGCTTAACTCGGCTACCAATTCACCTGCTGATAAAGTAAACAGTAAAAGCGCCATGATTAGCGCCAGTATAGCATAATAGCTTATATTGTTACGATTATTGTACAAACCCATCTTAATTGTATTCAAGTTATAAAGTTTCCCATACCCTACCAACTAAGTATAGTATTATTTGTGCCGAATTCCAAGCGCTTTTTTCAAAAAAATACATTTGAGCAATTAGCAAACCCAACCTCTACTCAATTAACCGGTTAAGTCTCGAACCAATAGAGCTTGCGCGCCGAAATAACAACGCTGATCCGGTCCACAGCGCAATGAAAAATCCATTCAAGAGCAATAGCTCGAAATATTGTTCCCAGGCGATCATCGCTATCACCGCTACCACTGCTTGAGCGAGAGCTGTCGAAAACAACGTAATGGCCATGCCATGCGGACGAAAGCGAGCGATTATACTGCCAATTACGAATACCAAAACCCCCAAATACATCAAACCGCCCGAATTATCGCTCGCCGTCCCTACTGCGAGGTCCATCCATATCAGGAGAAGCGTTGCCGCTACGGCAATTCCGGTTGCTAACCGGTACGCGGTGTTGCTTCCTTTCCTCGCTATCAGTTCATACATAAGACCCGCGCCGAACAGCAGAGCCCCGCCGACAACAAAATCTTCCAGACCCCAGGCCACCTCATCGGTGAACTGCATCGCCGCTAAGGGAATCAACAATATAAATACTGTCAGGATCGTAACACGAATTATACTTTTGGACTGAATCACCATCGATTTTAATTTTCCTTTAATAATCCCCGGGGTTGTCTAAATGAACATCCATAGATTGTTAAAAAAACTGCTCTATCCCTTTTCCTAATCCTTCGCTCGGGATTTAGATAGAACAGACCCCGTTTTCGCTTAATTTTGTTATACCATTTAATATTTGCTTATGTTCCTTATCGGATTTCCCGCAAAGGGATAAATGGTAAAAAAAGGAAGATGAAGCGGTTTAATTGATTAATAAAAAATTTTCAGGTTCTAATAATACTGACCGCTCTACGAGTCAATATTTAACTATCAAACCTAACCATCCGCGATATTGATTCCTGGGAATCAATTTAGATTCTACTCATCCGGATATTCATCCACCACGTAACTATTAATCCCACATTCCCAATCTGTTACCGGTTCCAATTCAGTTCCATTGTGGCGATAAAGCACATACCTGTTGTAGCGCTGCCAGAGAGCCGCTGATTTATTGGGGGGAACATTCACATCGATAGTCAACGTATTTGACTGGAGTTCGGTTATCGAGTTCATCCTTTCGTAACCAAAACTCCGGCTTACCGTGGCCGTTATTTTGCCTTCGAATGCGTAAATACTTACGCCGGCCTCCATCGAAAGCTCAACTCCGGTCTCGCTCCAGATTGTCTGAGATTGAGTGGCGTTGATACCGCACGATATTTCCCAGTGGAATGATTGCGGCATCGAACCCTGACGGTTGTCGTAATGGTTAATGTATTTGTAATAAACTTGCCTTTCCAACCGGTAAAACGGCGAGTTGGCAATTCGCCATGGCATATCGTCATTATACGCGGCGTCTTTGACGATTGTACATGGCACCAGCATCGCTTTCTCCATCCTCGGCGCCAATCCATCTGTTGGCTCGCCATAACTTCTCAGCGATGGTACATATTCTTGTGAGGGCGCTTCATCAAGCATTGGAAGAGTAACATTAAGTACATTTACCGAGGGGTGAGATTCTTCTGGATTATCGATTCCAGATACATAAATAGCCATTCCGGGCGCCAGATAAGCATTTTCATGCAAATCGGCATTCGGCTGGTATATGTTCCATGCGCTTTCGAACTGGTTATTGTTATTTTCATGCGACCAGAATAAATAGCAATCTCCGGCGGTAGTAAGATCCTCACGTATGCAAGCCACGGGATCCGGGGAATTTCCCTGGGAAGCAACAACCTGTCCCAAAGCTTTATAACCCGAAGGCGCTACAGGGTTATATAGTACATTGCCAGCCTGTTGAAAATTACTTGTTATTGCAATAGACTGCGTACCCGGCTTGTCCTGGACAACCATTACGGCGGCTCGGCCGTTAGGATTATCACCACCGCTATGGATATAAGTTCCAAGAATACTAAATCCCGCGGGCGGAATCGGCCTCCAGAAACTGATCGGCTGCCACCCCGGAGGTGAATGCGTAAATATGTGTTCGAACTCATCAGTAAATGAGATTAGAAGTTCATCCGTCTCCAGAACGCTGTGATCATAAACCTGTACCGGCAGGACCCTGCTATTACCCATCCCATCAATTACCGTTATATTGGTTCTCCCGTATGCTACGCCGGTGACCATTAGAGAGGAATCGATAATCGTGGCTGTGGCGATGGCGGGATCATCGCACGTTGCTTCGCATTGTCCTCCTGAGGTGGAGATTACTTTTACGGTTTCAGTCCGGCCGGGCACCATTGATACTACTAAACGGCTCAGGTAAATCGACCCCTCTTGCACAGGCTGAGTTGCCTTATCACTATCACAACCGCAAACCAGCATTAATACAGCCACCCAAATTAGAATGGTATATCTCATGTGAAACTCCAGAATATTAACGTTATTCTTTCTCCCAAATCGCCAGACAAATCGGTCCTTAGTATTGGAAGTCTCCGGCCAATTTGTTGTAACCACAGCATTTTAATATTAATAAAAAACAACAGAAATGTCAAATAAATCTTGAAGTATTGTAACTTCTATATGATTATACTTTAGGAACTCTATATAATCCTTGTTAGGATCACATTCGACATTGCTAATTTTACCAATGGTAATAAGTTGATAGATACTTCATTTGTGAGATGATTTCACCGACTTGGTGAGTGAAAACACCGTGGTATAAAATCCCAACATCACTCTTCATTCGTTTTGTGATATCCATACATCCAATGAAATTGGGTTGCTCAGCACCATGCAAAATGGTTTGAAGATAGTATCTTGGTAGCCAGTATAGTTGCTCTCGCCTAATTACATATCAATTGTAGCATGTATTGAGCAAGTATTATCGACTGCGGTAATGCCCGATATTAACCTTCTTCCTGAATCGCTTCGGTAATAAATATCCGATCAGCAAGATTGACACCGCCGGAGATGTTCCTTCAATACCCCCGCGGGCTTCGCTATCACGTATCTGCGTAAAACGCTTGGAACTTTCCCACTGGCGCCGAACTGCAAATCATTCCATCAATCAGGGCAGAGACTCATCCTCGCTCTCGGAAACATCAGGCGGGGATAATACCCGTTCCAGATAAAAGACGTTGACCACCTTGGGGTCGGGACAGCAGAAGGTCCCCTCACCGGGGTTCTTCTCCCAGGGAAATGAGCCTCCGTAACGTAGAGTCGTGATATACGGCAACAAAGAGGAGAAAGCGCCCATGCAGATCCCGCCGGGAGTGTATCTCCCCACTACAAACTCATCTCCAACCTTGTGACCAGCAGGGCATTTTGCCAACTGCGATTTTAAAGTAATCCTAACATCGTACCGTTTTGACATATCTCCTCAGATCATTTGAGTACCGCCGCAGACCGGCATGTAAGTCCCGGTCACGAACCGAGACCAATCCGTACAATAAAACAAGACCGCGCCGGCGATGTCCTCCGGTTGACCCAATCGTCTCAGCGGGGTCCTGCTGGCAATCGCCGCCTTCATCTCTTCAGGTTGGTTGGCTGTGGCGTCCGTTACAGTCAAACCTGGCGCGACCACGTTGACCCTGATACCGTATGGTCCCAGTTCCAGGGCTAATGCTTTAGAGAATGCGTCAAGCGCCGATTTGGCGCTTGTGTGCGCGATAAAACCCGGACCCGGTACCCGCGAAAGTCCACTACTGATATTGACTATACAACCCTGCCCGCGCTCTATCATACCGTTTACGACCGCCTGACAACAGTAAAAGGACGCCTTCATCTCGTGCAGGAGTTTCTGCTCAAATCCTTCCCAGGGGAACTTGACAAACGGCATAATCGGAAAGCTCATATTGGCGTTGTTAACAAGGATATCGACCGCGCCCAAATCTCGCTCTGTCTTCTCAACCATTGCTTTAACCTGATCATAATCAGTAACATCAGCCTGTACCAATATTGCCGTGCCGCCCGCTTTTTCGATTTCGCCAAGTGTCCTCGCGCCGGCCTCTCTGTCCTTTGTGTAGTTCACCGTCACCTTAGCGCCGTTTTGTCCAAGGAGTCGCGCTGTGGCCGCTCCGATGCCACGGCTTGAACCGGTAACGATGGCTACTTTTCCATTCAACGACATATTACCATCCTCACTTTCTCTATACTCTCTAAAATATACTTACGATAATAATACGAAGATTAGAAAGGACTTGACAATAAAAAACTGAGCTTCCAGAGGGTACTCAAGATCAAAGATGTATGTAATAGCCGCGGGTTATTGAAAACGGTAAATTGGAGAGATATTTTTTTACCGGATATAGCCGCACAATACTACCTCCTTCATACTTCTCTTGAATAATGCAAATAGATAAAGCCGGTGCGCCGCCACGACTGGAAATTTTAACCGGAGCTACGAGACGTGTTTAACTAAAAAAGCCGGGTGGAATTATAGCCAGGTCATCAGAACCACATGGAGCCCGATCTGCGGGGCTTATAACGTTAATGAGACTAACATGGCATTTTACTAATAGCATACTGGATAAACTCGTTGGTCTTCTCAAGAGCAGCTAAATTGGCCCTCTGCCGAATTTTAGCGCAGAAACGAACACCCTCGCGTTCCTTCCATGCTTCCTGAATGAGATCACTCCAGCCGGTGTCAAGGTTATTCAATCCCCATTTAACTCCGGCTTGTTTGGATTGTACTTTACCTGTTTCGAGAGTGTGAAGCATTCGGCAAAAGGTAATAACCGCAAACGATTGTCCGAACCGGGATGTCCAAAATGTTAAATCTCCTTTGATAGCTTCTGCGAATTCTCCCGCCACCAAATACATCATTTCAGCAGTCTCTTTACGTATAAGTTGTTTCGGGACAGGCTCGAGAAGTGAGTCGGGCTCAGGTCCTAACAGTCTTATTCCGCGTTCCCTGAGCATCCACCGGACATGCCATTTGTTGCAGTGCGTAGATCGCTCCAAAACAGTGCTTCCATTGTCGAGATACCAGAGTTCCTGTATATTTACGGTCTCCGCCCGGATTAGTACGTCATGACTGATATAAGATCCTTCAAGGTGCTTCGCAGGGTAGCATTCCTGTTCATATATTCGGGCGTGCATCGCTTGAAGAGCTCTCGCGGTCTCGTCAGATATTTCTTCGTTCACTACAACCAAAAAATCGATATCGCTGTCGAGATCGAAACCACCAACCGCGAGTGAACCGACGAGATATACCCCCAAAAGGTTGTCTGAAAGCAGGTTCTGGGCGCCTGAAACGAAATCATCCAAAACCGATGGCAGTTCCGGATAAGGTTTAATGGGCACATCTGCCAAATCAGCCGTGTTCGAATTTATTCTTAATGAAACGCAATTCTCGAGTTTGGTGGGTTTGCCTTTTTTGACATAGGACGGTCATACGTTTTGTAACTGCCTGTAATATATGCCATTTCGTTTTATTGTCAAATTGATTACAGGGACGAAGTATTAGATTTACTATTCCAACTAACCATTTTTCATATAATTACACAAGATTTATGCGGCGCTTTTAGCGCTTTTTTGACATTATTAAATTAAGTCCTCAAGCTCTTTAATGTTTCGCATTGACAATTGAGTTTTTTTACATATTATATATAGAACGTCTCACTTGCGCCTAAAAGTAGGCAAAGCAACAGATTATCAAATTCTCTTCATGCATAAACCGCAAAATAATGTTAAATTCCCATATATTCGTAAGGAGAAAAGGATGAGAAAGTTTACCTTTATTCTCGCCTTGTTAATCACTATTACAGGTAGTGCAATTGGCGGAGAGATTGATTCCGGTTTAAACAAGATTATGCAGGGGGCGGAAACAGACCAGGTTATTTCAACGCTTGTATTTTTAGAGGACCAGGTTGATTTGGATGGAATTACCGACCGGATGGACGCCCAGCGGGCCACGTTGCGC
>WJIJ01000172.1 GCA_014730345.1 Candidatus Zixiibacteriota bacterium
CAGCTTTTAATGCTGTTGAACAAACCATTCGATAAAATCCTGCTGAAATATGAGGAATTCATGCGGGGAGATGACGAGTTTCACAGGCTTGAACGTTTTTTGGGCATGGAAGGTCAATTGAAAAATCCATTCGACCACTCCAAATGCCATTATCCTAAAACTGAAATTCCTCCGGACTGCCGTTTTATCTACAGTCAAATAGATAAGAAAAGAGATGAGATGATTGCCCGGGAGGAAAGCGCCGTGCAGGCGTGCCCGGCGTAGAGCGTTTCTCCACCTCATTAATCTGCTTAAATTATACGTTGTCTGAAAGCCCGCAATAGGTTATATTTTCACTCATCATGAGTGAACCGTCTTTTTATTTTCCCTCGAAAACTATCTTAATAACATAAAGGAGCTGTCCATGAAGCGCTTACCGTTGTCAGTCATTTTTGTTGTTTTTTCGTTGATAATGGTTTCATCAACAACAGGTCTTACCGCCGAAAGGGGATTAAGTACATATTATATCGAATCCCTTCGCGATGATTACCACATAGGGGATAATGATGAAGCGTTGTTCAACGCGTTAACCGCCAACAATATCAACAACCTGACATTGGACAGGGAACTGTTGAACTCGCACAACACCCTCTTCAATCATAAGCTTAAGAATGCCAAGGGTATAACCGCGCAGAGAAGCAGTGGGCGGTGCTGGATGTTCGCCGGCCTTAATACCTTGCGCCCGAAGATGATCGAAAAATATGATTTAGGCGGTTTCGAGTTTTCCGAGATTTATCTTACATTTTATGATAAGTTGGAAAAGGCGAACACATTTCTGGAGCAGATAATTGAGATGCGCGACCGGGATTATATGGACCGCGAGCTGGAATTTATCCTGCGGCGTCCATTCGGCGATGGCGGTTACTGGGACTACGTAGTGGACCTTGCCGAAAAATACGGGCTTATTCCCAGGGAATCCATGCCGGAAACTCATAACAGTGAAAACACCGGCATGATGAACCGCCTGATATCCCGCAAGCTCCGTCAGTTCGCATCGGAGTTGCGGACAATGAGCGCGGAAGGCAAAAGCGAGGAGCAACTGCGATCCCGCAAGCAGGTCATGTTAAAAGAAGTTTACCGTATGCTGGCGCTTAACTTCGGCGAACCCCCAACGAAAATCGTATGGCAGTATGAGGATAAAGATACGGTATTGAGCAAACCCAGGGAATATACCCCCGTAGAGTTTTACCGCAAAGCGGTTGATGTGGATTTAAAAGAATATGTCTCGCTGGTCGACTATCCCGGGATGGAGCGCAACAAACTCTATCAGATCAGGCTTACCCGCAACATGATTGACGCCGACGATGTTACTTTCATCAATGTCGATCCGGAGCTTATTAAAAAACTGGCCATGAAATGCGTTATCGACGATGAGCCGGTGAAATTTTCATGCGACGTGGGCAAAGAGAATTATAGAAAAAAGGGCATTCTAAGAACAGGCATCTACGATTATTCAACATTCTACGGAACAGATTTCAAACTGACCAAGCAGGAAAGGCTTTATCTGCGGGAGAGCGCCCGCAATCACGCGATGGTATTCATTGGGGTCGATGTCGAGGATGACAAACCGGTCAAATGGCTGGTGGAGAACTCATGGGGAAAAGAGAGAGGGGATAACGGACGGTGGACGATGTATGATGACTGGTTCGACGAGTATGTTTACGAAGTGGTGATACACAGGAAATATGTACCCAAAGAGATACTGAAGTTACTCGATACTAAACCGGAAATCTTGCCGGTCTGGGATCCCATGTGGGAGGCATTGTATTCCGAATAATTAAGATTTAATTATCCGATGTTTCCTGCGATTGGAGCTTCCTTTTGACCTTTATACGGTTATTGTTGTGCTGGCGGTTGGTGCTGGCGAAAAGATGACCGCCTTTGCCGTTGGCGACAAAATAAAGATAGGGCACATCTTCGGGGTTTACGGCGGCTTTCAGCGCGCCCAAACCGGGATTGGCAATAGGTCCGGGCGGCAATCCGTAGTTTAAATAAGTATTATATGGGGAACGAACCTCGAGGTCCCTGAGCATCAGGGGCCTGTTCAGGTCGGGGATAGCGTATATAACAGTCGGGTCGCATTGCAGGCGCATACCCAGCCTCAGGCGGTTATGAAATACCGCGCTCACCGTCCGCCGTTCATCAAAACGCCCGGTTTCTTTTTCGATCAAAGATGCCATGGTAACCGCTTCGTGCATGCTGAAATCATGTTTTTCAGCCATAGCCTTCATGGAATCATCGAAAACCTCAAAAAATCTCTCTATCATGGCGCGCACAAGTTTATCGGCAGATGTGTCATAGAAGAAATAATAGGTATCCGGGAAGAGGTAGCCTTCTACATCTTTGGCAGGGATATCATATTTATCGATTAATGATTTATCACGGCATGCGTTGACAAATTTTATGGAATCCACTCCCAGGCGGGATTTAACAATGCCGCCCATTTCCCGGTAGGTTAATCCCTCGGGGAAGGTAACCTTGACCGGGCTGTTGCTTCCTTTAAGCAGAAGGTTGGCAATATCGAGATAGCTTCGGGCTTGGCTGAAATCATATTGCCCGGCTTTTACATCACCGGGGGAACCGATTGCCGACACGAGGCTTATCAGCACTTTTTCGTTGGAGATTATGGAAGCGTCTTTCAATTTAGCGGCTGTTGAGATAAGACTTTCGCCTTTCTGGATTACTAACTTCAACTCGCCGTTTTCTTCGGCGGGACCGGCAGGCATTGAACCGAGATATATATAACCGCCAACTACCGTTACAAGGATCAGGATTGCTGTAATTGATATTGTTCTGTTTTTCATTTTAATCAGCTTAACCGTCTTTATTGGTATTTCTATGATTACTCTTAGAATTCCGCACAGCAAGAGGAAAACAGTACTCACTATGTATATAAGTATATCGACTAAAAGTCTTGGAACTCCTCCGGGATAATTTGGCTTTTTATAATTGTCCATCCCTCAAGGATTTATTTTGAGCCTATGTAACCCTGCAGGATCTCCGCGGCCGCCAGGCTGTCTATTTTGCCCTTGTTGCCTTTGAGCTTGCGTCCGGTGGAATGTAACTTTTCCTCGGCTATCCGCGATGTGAAATATTCATCCCACAGCTTTACATCTAAACCCGTTTTTTCCTTTAGCCTATTAGCAAAACCAACTATTTCGTCGTGTAGTTCCGAACGTTTGCCATCATCACGCACCGGATCCCCAAGAATTATCAGCTCCACTTCTTCCTCCCGGATAATTTGTGATAATTCCTCAAGTAAGCTTTCGGTACTTTCAACAATGATAGTTCCATAGGGTGTAACCATCTTCTCCGCCGGATCGGAGAGGGCTAAACCAATCCTTTTACGTCCGTAGTCAATACCTAACAACCTCATTTTTCGAGGTATTTCTCCCTGTATTCCTTCAATGCTTTTTTATGGGCGCTGAACGCGATAAAATCGGGGAGTTTATCTATATGAAACCACCCTACTTCGGCAACATCATCGCCCGCCCGCAATTCTCCGGAAACTATATCGGCGAAATATATTATCAGCACGACTTTGGTCCTCGGATCATCCCCGGCTTTATAAGCATTCATGAGTCCGGTGATTTTCACATTCAATCCTGTTTCTTCCTGGGCTTCGCGAACAGCGCATTCATCGGGTCCTTCGCCCTGTTCCATAAATCCCGCCGGCAGGGTCCATCCGCCGACCTCCGGAGGATATTTTCTTTTGCCCAGGAGGATGCGTCCTTCGCTGTCGGTTACGAAAACGCCGCAGGCCGGAACCGGATTGTTATACCATATAAACCCGCATTTTTCGCATACTTTGCGCACCAGCTCCTCGTTATCGGGGATTTTTTCAACCAATTCATTTGAGCAAAGCGGGCAGTATTTGTAATTGTACATTATAACCTCTCGATCTTTCAATCAGAGTATAACCTACTTAAATTATATGTTCAATAGATAAATAGGTTTTTTGAATTCAGGTAATTTAGGAGAGAGGCAAAACTTTCATCAATAAGAGGGTGCAGTCATCCTCAAAGGGACGCCCCGAGCAATGCTCTTTGACATTATCCAGTATTTTAGTCTGCAACTGGGGAAGCGGGAGGTTGCGGTTGCGCAGAATTAAATCCTCGAGGCGCTTGTCCCCGAACTCCTCGTCGGATGGATTCATCGCTTCGGTGATTCCGTCAGTAAAACATATCAGCAAATCCCCGGGGTATAGTCCAACTTCGCCGGAAATATAGGTAGCCCCGCCGAACGCGCCCAATATCAAACCGCCGTCCTTCAGATATTCGCATTCGCCGTTCTCCCGCAGTAAGATGGGGTAGTTATGACCAGCATTGCAGTATTTAAAAAGCATATTATCCTGGTTGAGTTCGCCATAGAAGAATGTGATGAAGCTCTCGGGCATACCGCTCCTGAAAAGGACGTTGTTCACATGAGCTATTTTATCCTGGATTCCTATATCGGCCTGGGAGATGGAATGAAGTATAGCCTGCATCCGGGCCACAAGCAAAGATGCCGGAACACCCTTCCCGGAAGCGTCTCCGATGCAGAACACGAGCTGATTACCCGCCGTGGAGGTTATGAAATCATAATAATCGCCGCCCACTTCCCTTGAAGGTTCTGAGAAAGCGGTGAACTGCAGTCTCTCATTGGAGGGAATAATGTCGGGCAGGAGCTGTTGCTGGATATTGCGCGCCAGGGCCAGCTCCTCTTCGTAACGCTGTCGTTCGAGTGATTCGATATAAAGCCGGGCATTGCTGATAGCCACCACAATCTGGTTGGCGAGAACCCGGAACATGCTTAAATCCTCGGTATTGTAGGCCATCCCCGACGCCTTTTTGCCCAACGCGATATAACCCATCAAGCGGTGCGAAGATATAAGTGGAATGATAATCTCGGTTTCATTATCCTTAAAGAGCGCCCGGGTTTCGGCTGATAGCGCCGGGGTGGGAAGGTCATCGGCGGTTACCGGCGCTTCACGAACGATTAAAAACGATTCCAGCACCCGGTCCTTTTTATGGGGAGCGGGACGCAATTCGAACGGGCTGTAAACAGCGCATTGGCCTTTTGAGCCCGGAATACAGACCAGGGTGTTCTCAATGAGCATATCCTCTTTGAATGTCCGCAGGATTTCCTTGATGAGTTTATCGAATTCGAGCAGGGTAATAATCCGGCGGGAAAAGTTTTCGAGAACAACCCTGAAATCAGCGCTGCCTTTTATCAGTCCTTTGCGCAGGAGTTTATCGATAAGGTTCAACAAAGGCTGGAAGAAAAGCAGGGCGATGAGTATGACGGCGACTTCCAGTATAGCGGCAGTTTCGCCAAGGACACTGTTTAGAAATCTCCCGAAACGGTTGATGAATACCAGGTAGAAACCGATTACGATAGCCGATGCCAGTGAATATACCAGCGACTGGCGGACAATGAGGCGGATATCGAGGAAACGGTGTTTCATGATTGCCCAGGCGATAAATCCCGGCCCTCCCAACAGGCCGATAATTATAAGGCTGTATCGTATCTGGACATTGAGGTCATAATCGAAAACCTGGGGTATGATATATGCAACGGCATAAAGCCCTACCGATATCCTTATACCGTATGATATTAACTTGACCTGCTTTTTAATCCGGGGATTTATTACCGATTTTGCTCCCTGGTAGAGCAGTACCAGCGCGACTATAACATAGAACAGGTTGACCAGTGAAAAGAAACGCACATGAAATTCCAGGGCGAGGCTGAATAACACCGCGAATGGAATGAAGACATAGCTCAAATATTCCAGAAGGACCCCTATGATCGGGGCATCGCTGGTCATTTTTAATGTCGAGAAAAATTTATCGGGGTCGGCGAAGAACACAACAATGATTATATGAACAATGTGGGGAATAAAGGCGGCATAGAATAGCCGCGGGCGCCTTTTGAAAAATGAATTTTCCACCGGGAAAATCGCCGAAAACAGCAGTAGGCTGGGGAAGAACAACTCCCAAATATACGAGAGGTTGTAAACCCAAAGCGGAAGCTCCCGCCCCGAGGGCAAAACGATGGCGTAGTAAACGGTTGCCAGAACGGGGGCTATACCGGCGAAAAACAGCATCATAGCCGTAACCCGGTTTACCCTACCCCGGTAATTTTCGCGGAGGATTATAATGCTAAGCAACACCAGCACCGCGCCGCTTAATGCGAATACTATTGACAGTATAATATTAAGCATCAGCCTTACTTGTTATTCCTCAACAGGAGTAAATTTTTTAACAACCTTTACCCTGGTGCCGCCATTTTTGGCGGTCTCGAATTCCACTTTATCCATCAGCGACCGGACAATAAAAATACCCCTGCCGGTTTCTTTCAACAGGTTCTCATCGCTCAATGGGTCCGGGATATTCCCCGGGTTAAAACCCAGTCCCTGGTCTTTGATGGTAACTTCCACCTGGTCGCTGTTCCTGACAATTTTGACTTCCACCGTTTTCTGGGAATCGTTCATATTGCCATGGGTGATTGCGTTGTTTACCAATTCGGTAACGGAAATGGCGACATCGGCGACATCGTTGTCGGCCATTCCAAAACCCCTCAAGGTTTCTTCGAGGAAATCATCCAGCGCTTGCAGGTAGGTCGGATCACTGGGGATTACGATTCTCCCCGGTTCTTTGATTATGTCTTTCATGTACTCTTCGTCTTATATTTAATTATTATTTTCCAATAAAAAAGGCAGACATGTAGCGCCTGCCTCTAATTTAACTACGTTCGATGTATTATTCAAGTTTTAAAACTTTTCACGGCATCGTCGATTGAATCGTAATTTTCGAATACGGTGATAAGCTTGGTAATGGTCAGGAGGGATTCGATTTTTTCGGTAACATTGACCAGTTTCAAATCGCCTCCATTATTGCGCATGGTGGTCAATCCGCTGATTAATATCCCCAGGCCGGTGGAGTTCATCCAGTCGACCTTCCCCAGGTCTATGATAACGTTCCGTTTATCTGTTTTAATGAAATCATGAAGGCGTTCGTTGAGGATTGTCGCGTCCGGACCACCCATTATCTTGCCTTTCGGTTCGAGTATAACTACTCCGCCTTCCTCTCTGTCAGTAAGCTTCATCTCAATCCTCCATCTTGCCTCTGCCTGGGTAATTTACTCATTCAATGCTGGGTCCCCGGAAAGTAAAACGTTGACACTATCCGCCCATGCCGGGTCGGAATTAGTGGCCAACGCGAGAACCATTTCTTCGTATTGTTTGATGTTAATATCGTATTTGCTGAAAACTTCCTGCTTTTCGTGATCGTAACGATCGAGCATTTGCCTGTAGTTTTCCACCAGTTCGCTGTTCATGAAGATAAAAACAGAATCGGTTGTGAGACGGTATTCCTGTCCCTCGAGATCGTTGCGCTTTAAAAACGATTCTATAATTTTCGCGTTTTTCCTGTCGGTTCTCTGAAGGTCGTTGTACAACCCCACAAAAGATTCGGCGGATATATCCGGTTTTTCGACCTTCCGGATTTCGGTCCGGCGGTCCTTTTGGGCTTCCTGCTCCCCCGAAGAACAGCCGATCACGCTGGCCATAAATAATAAAGCCACCAGCGCGATTAAAAACTTAACGTTGGTGGTCAATTGAAACTTCCTTATTTTAAATATCACTACTTCTATTTAAACAGCGCCTTTATCTTTCCCCAGGTGTCGAGTTTCACGTCGAGAGTGGCGACCCGGAGATTATAACGCTTGCTTCCCATAAACGCTTCAAAACTCGGGGTGGCAACCTTGCCGTCGATTTCAATTGTTACTATATCGCCTGTTGCCCATCCTTCCCTCTGCTGTGTGTCCGGGTTGTCGGGGGGGATGATGACAGAGTATCCGCCTCCGGCAGTTGTGCCTTCGGCAACGCAGTCTTCCTCGATATAAACCTTAACGGCTAATCCATCTTCAACAGGCTCCCCGTTGTATAGTACATCGCCATAGGGCTGACATTCTCCCAGCAAAGGATCGGCAGTAGATGAAGAAACAAAAGTAAGCGCAATAAGCAATGCCAATATAATCTTGATATTCCGCATATATAACCCGTTAAAAATTCCTATATTCCCATTAGTATATCGTCCTAACCAAGCTATATTATTAACACTTTTTGCGTTTGTCAAGTGATTTATGCGGTATAATACAGGTTATCGTTGGTCAAATGGAAAGAAAGATGCTCCATTTCAATGGCCATATTTACGGTTCTAAGGGCCACATGGGACGGGATTTTCAAATTTATGGGCGCGAATGACAGAATCGCCCTTACTCCGGCATCAACAACTTCATCGATAATACTCTGCGCCGATGCCGCCGGAACGGCGATAATCACAACCTCGATGTTATTTTCATTGAGCTGTTGCCGGAGATGTTTAACGTCATGAACCTCAATGCCTTTATGGAAACTGCCTATCTTGCGCTGGTCGTTGTCGAAAATCAGCTTGATGTTGAAACCCTGCTTCTGGAACTCCTTGTATGAAACCAGCGCCGAGCCGATATTACCGATACCGATCAGGGCCACATTCCACTTTTTGTTAATCCCAAGTATTTCAGCTATTTGCTGGCGAAGCTCGTTTACCGGGTATCCAAGGCCGCGAGTACCGAACTGCCCGAAGAATGATAAATCCTTCCTGACCTGGGCGGGTGTTAATTTCTCCCTCTGGGCTAAATCCTTGGAACTAACCGTTTCGTAGCCTTCAAGGG
>WJIJ01000173.1 GCA_014730345.1 Candidatus Zixiibacteriota bacterium
TGCGCAAATCGGGTTTGGAGGCACGGAGGGTAACATTGAAACTGCGTTATTTCGACTTCGCCACCTGTACCCGCGCCAGGACATTGGAAAACCATGTCCGTTCTGATTCGGCGATTTTCGAACAGGCGAAGATACTGCTCATGGATAACTGGATTGGGGATAAGCCAGTGCGCCTGTTGGGGATATCCGTATCAAAACTGCGCGACATTACCGATGGTCTGCAGGAGGAGCTTTTCGATTACCTCGGCGAGGAAAAAAAAATTGCGGTAAGCGAGGTGATGGATAAAATAAAGGATGTTTATGGAGACCGTTCTATTACATATTCCTCGGCAACCACTCGTCTAAAATGGTCTTGACAATTACCTGCGATTTTGTACCTTTATTATGGTAAAGCTGTATTTAATTGAGGAGTGGTATTAATGAGTTCTTTAGCAGACATAAGGGTCGACAATCTTATTTCACAGTGGACACTTTCCAAACGTTCCGGGCAGGTAAAGGCGAGTATTATCAGGGAAATCCTGAAAATTACATCCAAGCCCAATGTAATCTCATTTGCAGGCGGTCTTCCAGCGCCCGAGCTTTTCCCGGTTGAAGAGATAAAAGCCGCGTGCCAGAGAGTGCTCGAGAAGTACGGTCCCCCGTCACTACAGTATTCCCTTTCATTCGGGATTATCGAACTGAGACGCTGGCTTGCCGAATACATTTCCAAACGCGGATTCAAAGTTGAAGAGGATGAAATTCTCATCACCGGCGGTTCCCAGCAGGGACTGGATATTATCGGCAGAGTTTTTCTCGAGGAAGGCGCCGTTGTTTTGACCGAAACCCCCACCTACCTTGGCGCCCTCCAGGCCTTTGATGTCTATCAGACTCGATACGTCGCCGTGGATATGGATAATGACGGTATGATTGTTGACCAGGTGGAGGAAAAGATAAAGAAGCACAACCCCCGCTTCCTCTATGTTGTCCCTGATTTTCAGAATCCATCCGGAATAACCATGTCCAATGAAAGGCGCGGTGACCTTGTCCAGCTGGCTCAGAAATATAATATTCCCATCGTTGATGATAATCCTTATCACGAGTTGCGTTTTAAAGGCGAAGCTCCCGATTCACTCAAAGCTGTCGGCGGCGATCATGTAATCCAGTTAGGCACTTTCTCCAAAACTATCTCCCCGGGTCTCCGTATCGGATGGATGTGCGCCAAACGTGAAATATGCTATGCTTTCGAACGTCTGAAACAGGGCGCCGATTTACATACTAATACATTCGCTCAATATGTGGTTTACGAATATCTCGCCAGCGGAGCCTTTGAAAAACATGTGGAGAAAATCAAGAACGCTTACAGCGAACGCCGCGATGTCATGATTAAGGCGATGGAAGAGAATTTCCCCGACAGTGTTAGCTTTACCAAACCCGATGGCGGGCTGTTCCTCTGGGTAACCCTGCCGGAACATGTATCCGCTACCGATTTACTCGAAAAAGCTGTCGAAAAAGGTGTGGCTTATGTGCCCGGCAATCCTTTCTTTGCCCAGGGAGGCGGATATAATACAATGCGCTTGAATTTCTCGAATGCCCAGCCTGAGAAGATAAAGGAAGGCATCGAATCGCTGGGTGAGGTGTTTAAAAGGCATATATAATTTACTTGACTTGTAAACTTGCATTCTGATATAATTACCCCATTAATAGTGGGAGATTAATATTTCCTTTATAAGAAAACTTTTGTAATCCGGCTTGTTTGCAATATTCCGTTGTCGGGATAATTGTTAACTCAAGAGCTTTTTCAGGGGTTGCTCTTATTATATACCCTTTAATTCAGCATGGTACTCAGGAAATAGCGCTAAATAATATTGATGGAAAAATATATTACTGAAATAGCGGAAGCTATAAGCTCATACTTGGGGATCGATAGCTCCGAAATTTTTGAGAACATCCAGTTTACACCTCCGGATAAGTTTGGAGATTTGGCTTTCCCGTGTTTCCCGCTTGCGAAAAAGCTGAAAAAATCTCCGGCACAGATTGCTTCAGATATCGCCGAAAAACTCCAGCTCCCCGAAAGTTTCGAAGAACAACGCGCCGAGGGCCCCTATCTTAATTTTAGGATAAAATCCCAGGTTATCGTTCGAGATATTATCGGTTTAATCAATGCCCAAAGCGAGACCTATGGCAACTCCGAGGATTATAACGGAAAAACAGTTGTCCTCGACTTCTCATCCCCCAATATAGCTAAACCGTTCGGGGTTGGTCATCTTCGCTCCACGGTCATAGGTAATTCAATAAAGCGGATTTTCCAATCCCAGGGATATAGACCTTTTGGCATCAACCATCTTGGCGATTGGGGGACCCAATTCGGGAAATTAATTTATGCTTTCAAGCGCTGGGGTGATGAAAAACGCCTTGAAGATTCTCCTATAAGGGAACTTCTTTCCGTATATGTCAAATTTCACGAAGAGTCTGAAAAAGATTCGTCGCTTGATGACGAGGGCCGGGCATGGTTCAAAAAACTTGAGGATGGCGATACTGAAGCCGTGGAACTATGGAATCGTTTCCGTAAATACTCGGAAGAAGAGTTCCAGCGTATATATGAGCGGTTGGGCATTAAATTCGAATACCAGACCGGTGAAAGTTTTTATAATGACAAGATGCCGGCGGTAGTTGAAGAACTTGAGGAAAAAGGATTGACCGAAGTAAGCCAGGACGCGCTGGTGGTTAATCTTGAACCTTATAATATGCCGCCGTGCCTTATAAAGCGTAAAGATGATGCCACGTTATATATAACCAGGGACCTGGCCGCCGCCGAATACCGTTATAATAACTTCCATTTCGACACAATGCTTTATGTTGTAGGAGTAGAGCAACAATTGCATTTTCAGCAACTGTTCAAAGTCCTGGAATTAATGGGAAAGGATTGGGCCTCCGATTGCCGGCATGTAGAATTCGGAAGGATTCGTTTTGAGGGAATGGACCTTTCAACCCGCAAGGGCAGGGTTATTTTCCTCGAAGATGTTCTTGATAAAGCCAGGGACATGGTTGCGCGGATAATCGAGGAGAAAAACCCGGAGCTTGAAAACAAAGAATTGATAGCTGAACAGGTAGGATTAGGAGCGGTAATTTTCGAACAATTCTCCTCCAGACGCGGAAAGTTTGTAACATTTTCATGGGAAAAAGCTTTGAATTTCGAGGGTCAAACAGGGCCGTATTTACAGTATACCCACGCGCGCCTTTCATCGCTGGAGAGAAAGTTTACAAAGCAGTTGCCATCGGAAGTAGATTATAATTTATTAACCGAGCGGGCGGAAATCGATATATGCAAGAAGCTTGGACAGTACCCTCTGGCGATTAAATCCGCATTAAGGGAATACGAGCCGTTTTTTATTGCTGTTTATTTATTGGAGCTGGCTTCTGAATTCAACCGCTATTATCAAAAAACACGAGTGCTGGTCGAGGATGAAAAGCTCGCGGCCGCCAGGCTAACGCTGGCACGTGCCGTGCGCGTTACTATCAAAAACGGTTTGTATTTGTTAGGAATCAGTTCACCGGAAAGGATGTAAGTAATTGGTGATTAACTATGGATAGGATCATAAAAAAAGTAAAAAAGGTTAGCGGCGTCGTGAACCTCCCCGGAGACAGGTCGATAAGCCACCGCGCCCTTTTCTGCGCGAGCCTCGCCGATGGCGTCTCCGAAATTTTCGGTTGCAGTGACGCCCTGGAATGCGAAGCAACCAAAAAATGTATTCGTCAACTCGGTATTGAAATCAATGGGGATACCGAACGCATTGAGGTAGTGGGCAAAGGTATTGACGGTTATTCAAAACCGGAAGATACCCTTGATACCGAAAATTCGGCGACAGCGCTCGCCATTCTGAGCGGTCTGCTTTCCGGCTTCGAGTTCGAATCCGAAATATCCGGAGGCGCCGGACTTAAGAAGCGTTCCTATAAATCTCTGATAGACGCCTTAATGAAAATGGGGGCGAAAATTGAATCAGATGGCGGAGCATTACCCCTGAAGGTAACCGGAACTCATATCGTGGGCACCAATTACTCCTTTGCTACCCCGTCGCCCCATGTCAAATCCTCTCTTTTGATGGCCGCCCTTAAAGCCGAAGGGGAGACTATCATACATGAAACTATCCCCAGCAGGGATCATACGGAGAGGATGCTTAATCATTTCGATATACCCCTGGAAATCTACACCACAGAGGATGCGCAAACCGGAACCGAACTCGACCGGCGGATGAAGCGCATCAAGCAGAAACAGATGTTCCAGGAGAAGGGCTCCGAAATCCACCTTTGGGGAATTGGAGGATTCGGTCCCGCCACAGTGGAAATCCCCGGTGATGTAACCGCTTCCGCTCCATTTATTACCATTGGAACGACCTTAAAAAGTTCTAATGTACAGATAAAAAA
>WJIJ01000032.1 GCA_014730345.1 Candidatus Zixiibacteriota bacterium
CGCGGTAGGGCCCACGGGACTGCTGGAGAAAGATATCAACCTGTGGATATCCCACAAGCTTCGCAAGATACTTGAGAAAAACGGGGCCGAGGTTATCCAGACACGCTATGGGCATGAGCCGGTGGATATTTACGAACGTCCGCAGATCGCCGAAAGGTTTAACGCGGATGTTTTGATCTCGGTGCATAATAACGCGCTTCCCGATGGCGTGAATCCATTTGAGAACAACGGCGTTTCATCATATTATTACCATCCGCAATCCAAACCTCTGGCCGATGCCATTCAACAGCGGCTTATAGAAAAAACAGGCTTGCCCGATTTTGGAGTATATTACGGCAACCTGGCATTGACCCGTCCAACAGAATTTATTTCCGTCCTTGTCGAATGCGCGTTTATGATGATGCCTGAACAGGAAGCCATGCTCAAAGATTGGGATTTTCAGGAGAAATGCGCCGAAGCGATTTACCTGGGAATATGCGAATTCCTGCGTGAAGCGGAAAAATAATCAGGACTTTAATGCCCCGGCGGTCAACCCGGATATTATCCTTCTCTGAAATATCATAAAGAGTATTATTACCGGCAAAGCGGATATAGTGGATGCCGAAAACATTTGCTGGTAGTCTATGGATTGGTATCCTTTCAGCAAAGCAAGGGCGACCGGCAAGGTGCGCATGGAATCAGATGATGTCAATATAAACGGATATAGAAACCAGTTCCAGTTCGTGAGAAATACCTGGAACGCCAGCACCGCCAACGCCGGTTTGGCCAGGGGCATTATAATACGGAAGACGATATACAGATCCCCGGCGCCGTCCACACGGGCGGCGTCCTCAATTTCCGGGGGCAACGATGAGATATACTGGCGCATCAAAAAGACCCCGAGGGGGTTAATTAACCATGGAATTATCAACGCCGCGTAGCTGTCATACCAACCGAGAAAATTTATAAGGCGGTAAAGGGGTATTATTATCACATGCGGAGGTATCATCATTACCGCCAGTACCGAGGCGAATAAAATCTCCTTGCCCGGAAAACGGTAGCGCGCGAAACCGTAGCCGACGATTGTTGAGAGTATCAGATTCCCGATAACCACCGAGATACTCGCTACCAGGCTGTTGAAAATATAACGGAGCATCCGCGAGGAGGAAAATATAAATGAATAACCTTTCAATGACAGAGAATCGGGGATGATGTCGATGGCGTCGAAAGTTTTTCCCTCCTGAAGGGAACCGGAGAGCATGTAATATAACGGGGCGATAGCTAAAAGGGACATAAAAAGGAGGGCGATAAACAGGGTAATTTTAATATGCGGGGGGTAGTGTTTCACGTTCTCGCCTCCCGTCCTCCGAAATATTTCATCTGCAACGCCGAAAACAGGGCGATAATGATAAATAGTATATAGGCCGCCGCGGAGGCGTAGCCCATGTCGAATTTCACGAAACCGACATCGTACACGAAATAGACCGCGGTCAATGTCGAATTAAGGGGCCCTCCTTTGGTCATAACGAATATCTCCACGAATATCTGAAAAGAACGGATCGTATTTATGACCAATATGAACAGTGTTATCGGTTTCAGATGAGGCAGGGTTACATAGCGGAATTTCTCCCATGCCCCCGCGCCGTCAAGCTCCGCGGCTTCGTAGAGATTCCGGGGAATGTTCTGCAATGCCGCGAGGTACAAGAGCATGTAATAACCAAAAGCGATAAGAATATCCATGACCATGATAGAAGTCAGGGCGGTTTTCTCGGAAAGCAACAGACCGTTTTCCGGGACAGGGATGCCGCATAAATTTAAAAGCGCGCCGACATAACCGTTCGGTGAATAGAGGTGGGTGAATATCAATGCCATAACCACCATAGATGTTATCGAGGGCATAACCAGAGCTGGTTTGAAAAAGGACGCGCCGGGCAGGCGGGCATTAACCGCCAGCGCGGCTATCAACGCCAGGATAGTGGTAAATGGAATAGTACCCACTACGAAGATAGTAGTATTTTTCAGGGCAGTAAGAAAATCGCCGTCGCTGAAGAGATTTACATAGTTGGCGATACCTATGAATTTGAATGTCCCGCTCAGTATATCCACGGCGAAGAAGGAGAGGTAGAGGGAATATAAGAGCGGAAACATCCAGAACAACAGAAGGGTGATGCTCCAGGGGGCGGTAAAGAAAAATCCTTTTCTCGCGTTTCCTATTGTCGGCTCCTACCTGTTGAGAATTTTGCTTATTTCGGTCTCAGCCTGCTTTAATAATTCGGCAGGTTCGCCCTTTCTATACATCCCGCGTTCAACCATCTTTTCTATAACTTCCTCGATATATACCCAGTCCTCGTGCGCGGGGGGCATACGCGAATTTAGGAGCTGTTCATGGAATAACATACGGTTTCTGTTTTCGGTGTAGAACGGGTCATCGGGAAGTTGTTTTGTGCTGGGGAATCCGAAACCGACAGTTTCGCATAACCTGGCAGTGTTTTCCGGGTCAGCGAGGAATTTGATAAAACGCGCCGCGGCCTCAGGATGCGCGCATCTGGAGCTTAAGGCGAGGTATTCGCCTCCGGCAAAGCTTATACCCATCTCTCCGTCAGGGGTGGGTACCGTGATCACCCCGAAATTCAATTCCGGGTTGTTGTTATGAATATTTTTCAACAACCATCCGCCTGAAAAATTAAAACCGAGTTTTCCGGATATAAATCTCTGGTCGAGGTTTGACTGGGTATCGATAGCGCCGTATTTCACCAGGTTGAGGTAATATTCAAACGCACTCAAGGCTTCCGGGGAGTCAAGGGAGCTTTCACCCATACGGTCGATTACTTCTCCTCCAGCCGACCACAGGAACGGCAGGAATTTTTTGTATAAACGGTGCTTCTCGAAACTATTCGCTCCAAATCCGGCAATATCCTTTCCCAGACCGTTCACCTTCTGGCAGGCGAACAGGAACTCATCCCAGCTTACGGTGGCATCTTCGAATGAAACTCCAGCCCTATTCATTAAATCGATATTGTAGAATATCACCCGTGTGTCCAAAAGCCAGGGTACGGCGTAATATTTACCCCCGAAAATGCCCGGGTCCCACATTATATGCTTATCGCGAATATCGGCTGTAAATCCGCTTATGTCATAAAGCGCGCCCCGGTTCGAGAATTCCGGAATCCAGTCAGAACCGAGTTCGATTATATCCGGCGGATTGCCGCTGGAGAAAGCCACCACTATTTTGCTGTGTCCCTCGCCCCAGGTCAAGTCGGTAACATTGACCTCTGTGTCGGGATTCCGGGACTGGAAATCCTCGATAAGCGATGTTACAGTCGCTTTAGCGTCCGGGTCGGTCCAGAATTGCCAGAACTCCAGAGTGATTTTGGCGCTGTCTGAACTTCCCCCGCCGCCGCAGGATATAACCAGGGAAAAGATGACAGTTAAAGCGCATATATATCCCGCGAGCTTGATCTTATAATATTTTAAATATTCCATGGACCAATCATATTTCACAAAAACTGCAAGGTCAAGCATAATAAGCGAATCGCGGGTTGATTATCAGTTTTATATTGCCAAAGCAGACATATTTTGTTAATATTATAAAAAAGATATCCATTTTTCTTTGCCGGGAAAGCCGGCGGGAGGTGTTATGTCTGGCCATTCGAAATGGGCAACAATAAAACGTAAAAAAGGCAAATTAGATGCCGAGCGCGGAAGGCTTTTTTCGCGGCTGAATAAAGAAATTATGATAGCGGCCCGCCAGGGCGGAGGCGACGTGGATTCCAATCCCCGTTTGCGTACCGCTATCGCCACCGCGAAAGCGGCTAACATGCCCCAGGACAATATTAAACGCGCTATCCAGAAAGGTACCGGAGAGCTTCCCGGTGTTACTTATGAAGAGGTTTCCTACGAAGGTTACGGACCCGGAGGGGTCGCCCTTCTCATGGAAGTGGTAACCGACAACAAGAACCGTACCGTGGCCGAGATTCGCTCCATCCTAACCAAGAATAACGGCAACCTCGGGGAAACAGGATGTGTGGGATGGATGTTTGACCGCAAGGGTTTGGTGAGAGTTCCGGCTGACCGGGTAACCGAAGATGACCTCATGGAAGTCGCTCTCGAAGCCGGGGCTGAAGATATCAAGGGCGAAGAGGGAGTTTTCGAGGTGTATACCCCATTCACCGATTTCGAGCAGGTCCGTTCGGCTATCGAGGAAAAGGGAATACCCATTGACGCGGCGGAGATTACCATGATTCCGCAGAATACCATCAAGCTCGATGAGAAGAAAGCCGAGCAGATGGTGCGTTTGATGTCGCTGTTGGATGAACATGACGATATCCAGAATGTTTACGCCAACTTCGATATCGACGATGAGCTTATGGAAAAGCTTAGCGCGTAGTTTATGCCGTTGCCGCACAAGAGCAATATCGTTATCGGGATAGATCCGGGTACGGAAATAACCGGGTACGGGGTGGTGGCCGAAGAGAATGGCCGCCCCAGGCTTCTTGAAGGCGGAATTATAAGGGCGAGTAAGGGCGAGCTTCATAACAGGCTTAATTTAATTTTCGAGGAACTGGGCAGGATAATCGGGGAGTTTAAACCCGACCGCATGGCCGTGGAGCAGTTATACGCCCATTACAAGCACCCGAAGACTTCCATCATTATGGGGCATGCCCGCGGGGTTATTCTCCTGCTGGCGGCGCGGTCAAACCTCGAATTGAAATCATACCCGGCAACGGAGATTAAACGCTCCATCGCCGGCAACGGCCGGGCATCTAAGGGCAAGATAAAGCGTATGGTTACCCATCTGCTTAGTTTGAAGGAAGAACCTGAGTATGATGATATCTCCGATGCCCTCGCGGCGGCATTGACCGATATTATGCACCATAATAAGCAGGGATAACCTGACTTACTCGATTTCTCCCCATGCGGAGGATAGGAACCCGGTATGAAGTTTAAAGTAAAGAGATATTATGATTTCTAAAATTGAAGGCAAAATCGAAAAAATAGCTGATAATTCAGTAACCGTAGTCGTAACCCCCGGAGTCTTCTGGGATATATTTGTCCCCTCGGGAATTTTGAGCCGGCTCAAACAAACCAAACGCAAAGGGGATGAGTTAACGCTTTACACGCTTGAATATATCGAGTTCCCCTCGGGAGGGGGAAACGCGTACCCGCATCTTATTGGATTCGCTGATGAGAACGACCGTGAATTTTTCCGTATGTTCACAACCGTTGACGGAGTCGGTTTTAAGAAGGCATTGAAAGCCTTGACCAAACCGGCAAAGGATATTGCCCACGCTATCGAGACAGAGGACAACTCGGTTATCAGCAGTCTGCCCGGATTCGGCGGACGTACCGCTGATAAGGTCGTAGCCGCCTTGCGGGGCAAAGTCGCAAAATTCGCTTTATTGAAAGAAAGCGAACCGCTGGTTGCCGAAAAGCGTAAACCAGACGAGATAACCCTGGAAAACGATGCTGTTGCTATTTTACAACAGCTTGGTTATAATGAAAAGGAAGGCCGGGCGATGGTTCAGAAGACAATAAGCGAATCTCCGAAAGTCAAATCGCCCGAAGAGCTTATCAATATAATTTTCAAGAAAGGACTGACCGGGAAAGGATAGTATGACCCGCGAAAGGCTGGTAACGCCTGAACCGACAACTCCGGAAGATGAGAAGTTCACGTGGTCGCTGAGACCGCAGAAGCTTTCGGAATACATAGGCCAACC
>WJIJ01000174.1 GCA_014730345.1 Candidatus Zixiibacteriota bacterium
CACCGTTAAGCCGGGTGAAGAAATCATGGATTGTGTCGGTCCTCTTGGAAACCCGAGCCATGTCGATAAACGAGGAAAATACATGGTAATCGGCGGCGGCGTGGGCATCGCGCCAATCCATCCAGCGGCCAAGAAAGCCCGTGAAAACGGCAATGAAGTCTACGGTATCATCGGCGCGAGAACCAAGAGCCTGCTCTTTTTCGAGGAAGAAATGCGCAAGGCATGCGAGCACCTGTACGTTTGCACGGATGACGGCTCATACGGCGAAAAGGGATTCGTTACCACGGTATTGCAGAGGTTAATAGACGAGGGCAACGCCCCCGATTTTATTCTTGCAATCGGCCCTGTTCCCATGATGAAAGCAGTGTGCGCCACAACCAAGCCCTATAAAATCGAAACATGGGTATCGGTGAATCCAATTATGATAGACGCCACCGGGATGTGCGGCGCGTGCCGGGTCACCGTAGGAGGAAAAACCAAGTTCGGTTGCGTAGACGGCCCTGACTTCGATGGTCATCAAGTCGACTTTGATGAGCTTTCCAGCAGATTGCGTTCATATTTACCGCAGGAAAAGGAATCGATGGACAGGTACCAGGAAGACGAGCACCCCTGCTATATAGGGCAGAAGAAGTAAGCGTGGTTCACAACCAATGAATTTGATTAATCCTAAGGAGTAGATAAATTGGCAGAGTTGACTAAAGCTGAAAGAATGAAACTCCCGCGCCAGGGTATGCCGGAGCAGGATCCGAATATAAGAAAGACGAATTTTAAAGAGGTTCCCCTTGGATATACTCCGGACCTGGCAGTAGCGGAAGCTGATCGTTGTATAGAATGTAAAAAGCCTAAATGTATAGACGGTTGTCCGGTCGAGGTGGATATTCCCGGATTTATCCATTTAGTAAGACAGAGGAAATTCGCGGAAGCATCCCGCAAGATTAAGGAAACCAACTCCCTTCCGGCGGTATGCGGAAGAGTCTGCCCGCAGGAAGAGCAGTGCGAGGTCAAATGTATCCTCGGTAAAAAGTTTCAGCCTGTAGCGATTGGCAACCTGGAACGGTTCGTTGCCGATTACGAACGAAGCAACGACCTTGTGGAGCTTCCCGAAATAGCGCCGCCAACGGGAAAGAAAATAGCTATCGTTGGTTCGGGTCCGGCCGGCCTTACCGTTGCCGGCGACCTGGTGAAACTGGGTCATAAGGTTACCATCTTCGAAGCTTTGCATAAAGCCGGCGGCGTCCTGGTATATGGAATACCTGAATTCCGTCTGCCCAAGACGATAGTGCAGTCGGAGGTCGATTACCTCAAGGAACTTGGCGTAGAGGTCAAGACCAGTCATATTATAGGGAAGCTGGATACGGTAGATGAACTTTTCGAGGAAGGTTATGACGCGGTGTTCGTCGGCACCGGAGCTGGATTGCCGAATTTTATGCGTATTGATGGCGAGAACCTCAAGGGGATATATTCGGCCAATGAATATCTTACACGCTCGAATTTAATGAAGGCGTATGATTTCCCGCGCGCCGATACCCCGATTGCCAAAGGCAAGAATGTTGCAGTTCTCGGCGGCGGAAATACTGCCATGGACGCGGTCCGAACCGCCAAGCGGCTCGGAGCCGATAACTCATATATAATCTACCGCCGCTCCCAGGCTGAGATGCCCGCGCGTGCCGCGGAAATACATCATGCCGAAGAAGAAGGCATCGAATTCCTTCTCCTGGTCAATCCGGTTAAGTTTATCGGCGACGAGGATGGATGGGTCAAGCAGATGGAATGTATCCGCATGGAACTTGGTGAACCCGATGATTCCGGCAGGTGCAGGCCGGTGCCTATCGAAGGAAGCAACTTCATTATCGATGTAGATATAGTAGTCATCGCTATCGGCAACAGCTCCAACCCGTTAATCGTGCAGACCACCCCGGGACTCGACACCAACAAGTGGGGCAACATCGTGGTTAACCCGGAGACTATGGAAACATCCCGGCCGGGTGTATTCGCCGGCGGTGATATCGTTACCGGCGGCGCTACAGTAATTCTTGCCGCGGGAGCCGGTAAAGTTGCCGCCAGGGCAATGCATGAATATGTAATGAATAAGAAGTAACGATTTCTAAAAAACCGAAGCGAAAAACGGAGGGTCACCCCTCCGTTTTTCATTTTATATACCCGAGGGCCTTCAATTGGCGCTTCAAGGTTTCATTTATGCCCTCGTCACCGAACTCTACATAATGATATTCTTTTGTGCCGTAAGATTCTATAGAATCTATCCTGAATCCGGGCCATTGCCGTATATTTATCGCTTCATCCAATACTCTCCCCCTGATATCTCCGGGTATGGGCATGCCCATTATTGCCAGAATTGTTGGATAGACATCGTAAATATCGGCATCATTTATTGTATGACCCGGATTTATACCGTCTCCATAGAGGATTAGGACCGCGGTTTTGTTGTGTCCGCCGGAGATATAATCATAAGAACCCGGATTTCTCAGTTCATCGAGATTTAAGAAGCTATTGTTAAGCTCTGAGCGTGGGCTCTGTCCATGGTCGGAAATTATCATCAACACCGTACTATCATCCATTGCATCGAGGATTTCCCCGAGCATTGAATCTACCTTGCAGTAATACTGGGGGATGAAATCATCGAATGCTTTGAGGGCGAGTGAATCGACTTTGCTGAAACTCTCAGGTTGCTGGTATTTCATAAAGAAGTGCTGAATATGATCGATACCCAATAAGTATATCGCCGAAAATTCGGGGCGGTATCGCTTATAAAGTTCCATTCCCGCCAGAAAATAGTATTTATCTATAGAGAAGGAATGAAGCATATTCTTCAAAGTAGCGCCATAACTTCTAAATCTGTCCAGTATCGAGACCTCTCCATTAATACCGATGGAAAATGCCTGTTTCAAATCCGGGAAATTATCCAAATACTCGTTTTCGGAAATGTATGCTCCCTGCGGTATTATATGTTGTATCGAATCGGGAGAAATCCGGTTTTCAACATCCGCGCCGGGATTATTACTTACTATGAAGCCGCTATGCATATTAATAGCCGGATAGGTGTTGGGCCATCCGGAAACGAGTGTCGATATTCCGTACCTGTCGCATAGCTCCCAAACCCGGAAACAACGGCTGTCGAAACGGGAAAGGGACCCCTGGTCGTGAAGAGCGCTGACAAATAGTTGCGGCAGAAATATTCTGTGTTCTAACAATGGAAGTTTGTAACGGGCAAAACTGATTATACCATGCTCGGTTTCCGGTTGGCCGGTGGCGATAGTTTCCCATACGGATGGAGTTAGAATTCCACTAACGAAGGTGTTGGTAAATGGCAGTAAGCCGGAGACATCAATTTCCAGTTCGGCAGACGCGCCTTTATTGATCACTTTTTCGAAATGGGGAAGCTTTCCTTTCTCAATCAGGGGCCCCATAATACTCCATTCGGCGGCATCTACTCCAAAAACAAAGATTTTCTTGCCGTTTTCGTTTACCTGAATTGTTTCAGGAGGTTCTTTTCTGCCTGACTCATAAGCAAAGTTCCTTATCAACGGGTAGAGTACCGTAACCACAACCAATATCAGCATCGCCGGTATTCCGGCCATGGACGACAAATCCTTCATCAGCTTGTTCAAAGCCAATGCCAGTAAAAAGGTTATAACGAATATCCCGATTATCCAGGCGAGTCCCTGATAACTGAAGAAGAATTGCACTTTAAGCCTGCTTAAGGCAAAGGGGACAATGAATAAAGATATCAATGACGCAATTTCCAGAGATATTACCAGTCTCCGGCAAAGGGATCCATTGTGAAGATTCCTTCCGCACAGAACAGGTTCGATGGTAGCGTAAAAACCAGATATAAATATACCTGCGAGGCAAAAACCAGTAATTGAATAGATAATAAGTATAAGGGAATCCACATAAAACCGGAAATAACCGGTATAATCGATAATCCATACGGCAAACGCCCAACCCGATAATCCCCCGAGGAACAAGCCTCGCTTGATATGGCGAGCAAATAAATTCATAGATTACCTGGTAAATTTCATCTTAAACATTGGTTTACATGCGTTTTACAAAAGTTTCATAACGAAAAACATACAACTTTTTTAATAAATATCAACATAATATATATAATCCCCTTGACAGAAGGATTTTATCTGTGTTACAGTAGAACTACAAAACATGGATGTTGTTCTGTGCAAATTAATGAAAAGAATAAAACATTGAATATAACTTCGATGTGTATCGCCTGAGGGATGGGATGATTCCACTCGAAAAAGCAATCAAACAAGTGATAGGAGAGTCTGGACCTCTTGGTTTTGAAAATCTGCCTATTAATCAATGTTACGGCCGGATCCTGGCGAAGACTGTTAAATCGGAAACCGGAATTCCGCGTTTCAATACGGCGGCCATAGATGGTTACGCGATATCGGCGGAAGGTTTTACTCCCACGCGGGGAAGCAAACCAAAACAATTTGAAGTCGAGGGAGAATGTAAGCCGGGAAAACCGTATATGGGCGAATTACCGGAAGGAAAAGCGGTAAAGATATCGGCAGGTATGCGTCTGCCGGATGGAACCGACACGGTAGTTAAGTTCGAAGATGTAGCCCGTACAGATTCGGATAACCTCAATGTCTACGCGGGGATCAGACCCGGGCAGAATATTATTCAAGCGGGCAGGGAGGTTGCTCCCGGGGAAGATCTAATGCCTGCGGGAAGAGTGCTGAACTCGGCTGACCTCGCTCGTTTGGCCGAGGCGGGATTTTTAGAAGTGGACGTTCATAAAAAGCCGGTCGTGGGTATCGTTTCTGTGGGGGATGAATACCTTAGTGAAGACATTGATGATTCTACACCGGGAATTTCCAGAAAGCAATTTTTGAGCTCATTGATACTGGAAAATGGAGCAGAAGTGGCCCATATCGGGGCATGTTCCGATTCTGTTGACCAATTGCGCGAAACATTAGAATCCACTGAAGGTTACGATGATTTGGTAATATTGGCGGGGCAGTCTATCGAGGACTATAATTTCCTTAAAAGCGCTTTCCGGGAATTAAATGTGGACCTCGGTTTCTGGAGGGTGGCTATTAAGCCGGGGAAATCGGTGTTGTATGGAAAATACAAGGAACATCCGGCATTCGGCGTAACCGGCAATCTATGGTCTGTGGCCGTAATATTCAACCAGTTGTTAAAACCTTTACTGGCGCATCAAACCGGGCTCCGGGATACTAAAAGACTTGAGGTGATCGCCCGCCTTACCAAGGAGCTTTATACCAATCCTTCAATGACCCATATTTTCAAAGCGGTCGTGCGAATTGACAGCAATGGTTTCACGGCAACCCCGATACTTAACAGCCAGATGGGAGAATTGCGTTCATTGTCCATTGCCAACGGTTTTATAATTATTCCTCCGGATGTAAACCAGGTGCGGGCGGGAGATAAAGTACGAGTTGAAGTATTAGGGCCGTTGAAAATAGATAAGAACGAAAAAAAGGATACACCCCGAAAAAATAATCAACCCAAGCATAATCACCGGAAGAAAAGCGGCAACCGGCGCAATTACAATTCATATCGCTATTAGCGAACAGCAGATCGGCGGGAGGCTGGAGGGGTGCATTAAAAGGCTTGACCTTAAGTAAGTCTGGATTTAAGTTGATACTTTATTGGTAAAGCAATTCCCTCCGGAGGTTAAATGAGCGAAACACCTAATGCGGATTTATCCAACAAGACAGATTTCAAGCCATATATCAGCGCCGATAAAAAAATCCCCGAAGTTACTATACAGGCAATAATTCTCGGGGCTTTGCTTTCTGTAGTATTCGGCGTAGCCAATGCCTACCTCGGTCTGAAAGTCGGTATGACTGTTTCGGCTTCGATTCCGGCGGCGGTTATATCCATGGCAATTCTGCGCGGGGTTTTGAAACGCGGAACCGTCCTCGAAAACAATATTGTCCAGACAATCGGTTCAGCGGGAGAATCTCTTGCGGCCGGCATTATCTTCACTATCCCGGCATTTTTTATATGGAACCAGACACTTGAGGGATTCTACCATGAAGTCAGCCAATTCCAGATAATAGGATTATCTCTGCTTGGAGGATCGCTGGGTATTCTCTTCATGATTCCATTGCGCAAGTATCTGGTAGAAAAAGAACATAACCGTTTGAGATTTCCGGAGGGAACTGCCTGCGCGGAGATTATCGTTGCCGGTGATGAAGGAGGCGGGAAGGCGAAGACGGTTTTCTGGGGAATGGGTATGGGCGCGTTATATAAAGTCCTCTTGAGTATCGCCCATATATGGCCTGAAGAGCCTATCCAGAACCTTTACTGGACCAATAACCAGGGCAAGGTAATGGGATACAAGGGTGGACATGTGGCTATTGACGCCACCCCCGCGCTCCTCGGCGTCGGCTATATAATCGGCCCCAAGATTGCCGCGCTCATGCTCGGCGGGGCGGTGCTGGGTTACCTGGGTATCTCCCCCCTGCTTGCTTATATTGGTTCCTTCAATCCGGAACTGATCGTTAAACCGGGAGAAATTCCGCTCGCGGAGATGGACCCCGGACAACTAAGGAATTTTTATGTAAAATACCTCGGTGTCGGGGCAGTGGCGCTTGGAGGTTTCGTTTCGCTGGCGAAATCAATCCCGGTAATTGTCAGCAGTTTCGCCACCGGATTTAAACAGATAATGGGCAAAGAGATTCAAAAGGAGGATGTCAAGAGAACCGATCATGACCTACCCATGAAAACCGTGCTTATCGGTTCGGCTATTATCATATTCCTGATATGGTTATTCCCGGGAACCGACTTGCATATACTCGGCGCGGCATTAGCGGTAATTTTTGGATTTTTCTTCGTGGTGGTCGCCGCGAGGATCGTGGGTATTGTCGGTTCATCCTCATCACCGGTATCCGGTATGACCATCGCCACTCTTCTGGTAACCTGCCTGATACTGCTTGCCTTTGGAGTCAAGGGTACTTCAGGGATGATAACCGCCATGAGCGTCGGAACGGTGGTTTGCATTGCCGTATGTATGTCCGGCGATATTGCCCAGGACTTGAAAACCGGCTACCTGCTGGGGGCGACACCCCGAAAACAGCAGTTGACCGAGTTTATAGGTCTTATCTTCCCGGCTTTGGCCATGGGATTTACCATCTACCTTTTGGCTAACGCGTTCGGATTTGTCGCGGATGCCACTCATCCAGCGGAAAATGTACTGGAAGCCCCCCAGGCCAATGTTATGGCGGTGGTGGTACAGGGCGTTATGAATGCCGATTTACCATGGACAACTATTATAATTGGAATAATGATAGCGGGAGCTATCGAGCTTGTCGGCATATCTTCACTGCCGTTTGCTATCGGGTTATACCTTCCCCTCGCACTTTCTACGCCTATCATGGCCGGAGGGATTATATCGGCAATCGTGCGCAAAACCAGCAAGCCCGATGTTTTCAAAAGGCGGGAGGAAAAGGGTGTCTTGTTCGGTTCGGGGCTTGTGGCAGGCGATGCTTTGATTGGAGTATTATCAGCGGGATTGATTGTTGCCATACCCGCGTTTAAACGATTTAACGATGCCAACACCGCCGGGCTGGTTGGTGATTTCGGTCCGTGGCTTTCATTGATAGCATTCCTGTTTACATGTTATATTTTCTGGAATGTAACCCGGGTAAACAAGAAAGGATAAAGAGGGATATAAATATTGACTTCAATCATATTTTCAGGATAAATTTGAGATGATGAAGAATATTTTCGTTTTAATAATTTTGATAACCCTGTCTGCCGGAACTTATTCGCCTTCCGCTTTAGCCCAGGATGGAGACGCGATTTCCATCACTCTTGATGGTTCATCCTATTCGGCGGAGAGCAAGGGTTGTTTCAGGCTGGAAAGGGCTAAACGGAGCGCTTGCCTGTTGAACGCGATAAATAAAGGGGAATTCGCTATTTACGATTTCGAGGTACGGCCCGACGCGGAGCGTATTTCAGCAAGCGCGGAAATAGACAATCCCGCCCACAGGGATATTGATGTTTATTTCTACAATTACGGTTCGCGCCGGGAAGCTGATATAGTCTCAAAGCCGGAATTATCCGCCAACTGGCTAAAATGGGAAACCGTGCTGGTGGACGAAAAATGGGTGAGCAGGTCCCCGGAGTTTCTCGACGCGGTTACCGACAACAACGAGATAAACCTGCTCGGGCCTCATAGTATCGTGCGTTTATTATTCTACGCCGATCCCGGTGTGCCTCCTAAAAACGAGGTCTTCAAGATAAACTCAGTTACTCTGAAATACGATACAATAGTCGAACTCGCGTCCCACGCGAAAAGCGATGATGAAAGCCAAAAGGTGTGGATAGAAAACGGGCGTGTTCATGCTTATGGAATTGGTAAACTCCCTCCCCATGCCCAAACCGACGGTCAGGCAAGGGCGATGGCTGTCAGGGCGGCGACCCTCGACGCCCATCGCAATATCACCGCTTTTCTGCAGGGAACAAAACTGATTCCGCCGGGAGCCAGCGGAAAAGTTAAAGTATCAGGAAGGCTGGTAGGAGCAGTTACCGAGAATACCGAATATTTCGATGATGGAACAGTACGGGTTACTATCTCCCTGTCGAATAAACGGCTTATCCAGAGGGTATCAACAGAATAGCTCCATTTATAAAAGCCCGCGCCCCAACTCATACGCTTTTTCCATCAATTCATCATTTTCAATCACAACACCCTTTCGGAGGGTGCTCGAGCGGATATCGATTTCATCGTAGAATTCAATACCGGTCCACTTGAAAAATCCCTTGATAACGGTGCGGGCGCAATGGAATTTCTGCCTTTGTCCCCCGGAAAGTATGATTATGCCCTTCCGCCCTCTTAAATCCCTTTTTAAAAACTGCACCTCATCCGGTTCATCATTTAAATCATCAGGAAAGATAGCGGGCCTTATGCAATTGCACCGGTCTATAAATAATTTTGACTGGGCGGAAACGGTATCGAAATGAACCGGGCTGGCGAAGATGATCACATCGGATTCAAGTAAATCCCGGTACATCTTCTGCAATCCGCCGTCGAAGAAACAGTATTCAGGATACGGACTTTCGCCGCAGGATTGGCACGGTAAAATGGGGAAATCATTGAGATGATAGTTATTCGCTTCGGCACCAAGCGATTGCGCTGCCGCAAGTACTTGTTTGATAATGATTTCGCAGTTCCCATCTTTGACCGGAGAACCATTAAACGCGGTAATAATCATAATTTACCGTTCAACTCTTCCCATTTTTCCATTAATTCCAGGGCATCAGATTCCAATGATTCGGTTTCCATACGCAGTTCTTCCAGTTTCTCCCAATCCGATGATAATTCTTCGTTTTCCATTGCCGTTCTATTATTGGTAATCTTTTCCTCAAGCTCCTCAATCTGCTTTTCAATTTTCTTCATTTTATCCCTCACTCTGCTTCGTTCTTTGCCTTCGCGGTAAGTGGCAAGGGATTTCTTTTCGCCTGTATTTACCGGCTTTACTATCGCTTTATAATCAACACTATCTACTGCTCTTTTCTTTTCCAGATAATAATCATAATTGCCGGCATAATATTTAATATTTCCATTTTCAAATGAATACAATTTATCGATTATGTTGTTCAAGAAATATCGGTCATGTGATACCACCAAAATAGTTCCGGGGAAATCAGAAAGCAAATCCTCAAGAACCTCCCGCGATGCTATATCCAGATGGTTGGTCGGCTCATCAAGTAGCAGAAAATTATGGTGTTTAAGAAACAACATTGCCAGCGCGAGCCTGGCCGTTTCACCTCCGGAAAGGCTTTTAGCTATTCTAAGGGGCTCATCACCGGTGAAGAGAAACCGTCCGAGATAGGAACGCACCCGCACCTCCTCCCAATCCGGCACCAGATCCCATATCTGGTCGATTATGGAACGCTCATAAGCTATCTCTTCTCTCTGCTGGGCAAAGTAACCAATAGATACCCGGCTACCAACCTTCACGGTTCCATTGTCCGGTATGAGAGCCCCGGTAATAATTTTTAGCAGGGTTGATTTCCCACAAGCATTGGGACCGATAATTCCGGCGGCCTCTCCCCTTTCGAGCCCCAGACTGATATTTTCCAAAACCGGGGTGGAGTTATAGGATTTGCTTACATCCTCGATTTCCAACACGTTCAATGGCAATCTCGGAATATCGCCGATAACGGGTTTCATAACCGAATCGGAAAGCATGGGCCTTTCCACCGGTTCGAGTTTCTGGAGCATGCGGCGCCGAGACTGGGCTTGTTTGGTTTTCTGCCCTACTATATTGCGGCGGATAAATTCTTTCTGCCGTTCGATTTCTTCCTGCTGGCGTTCGTACTTTTTCATCTGGAGTTCGATACTCTTCGCCTTTTTAGGCAGATAACCAGAGTAATTCACCCCCGGGTAATACTCCAAACGCCGGAATTCAACCTCGCAGATGGAAGTTACCACGTTATCAAGGAAAGCCCTGTCATGCGAGATTATTATCGCCCCTCCTTCGAATCCCTTAAGGTAATTCTCGAGGAATTCAATGGCATTCAAATCGAGGTGATTAGTGGGTTCGTCGAGTAAGAGCAAGTCGGCGCCGGAAAGGAGCACCTTAGCCAGCTCCGCCCTGTTTCGCTGTCCACCTGAAAGTTCGCCCAGTTTCTTGTTGAATTCGCTTTCGGAAAATCCAACTCCCTCGAGGATATTTTGAACTCGTCTCTCAATGGAGTCGCCGTCCGCGTGTTCGTATTTTTCCAGTAGTTGACCGTATTCCCGTAACAACTCCTCATCATCCGCTTTGGATTCCATCTCCGACTCAAGCTCTTTCAACCGCTCCCGGCTCCGGAGAACATCGGCGAAGGTCCGTGTTATTTCATCAATTAATGTCCTCTCACCCACGAATTCCTGCTGTTGCTTTAGGTAAGCGGTTTTAATTTGAGATGGCATCATTATAGAGCCGGATTCAGGCTGGATATTTCCCTCGATAGCCTCCAACAACGTGGTCTTGCCTTCACCGTTGCGGCCTATAAGGCCAATCCTTTCACCCTTAGTAACCCGCAGGGAAACGTCAAGGAGCACCGGGATAGTGCTGTAATAGACTGAGGCGTTGTTTATATCGAGTAAAAGCATAAACCGAATAATAATAAACAGCCGGCAGGATTTCCACAAAAACTAAGACAAGAAGTCCGCTTTATCTCTGGTATTTGCCCCCGGAGAGGATATCGAAAGCGCGGTATAATTGTTCAAGCACGACAAGCAGGCTCAGGCGATGGCCGAATGTCATCGGGGAAAGCGAAACCACGTTTTCCGCGGCTTTTATGATTTCCTTCGAAAATCCGGAATGACCGCCGATAAGTACCGCCAACCGGCCGCCGGTATGTCCGAGATCGTGTATAAGTTTGGCGAAACCCGTTGTATCTAAATTTTTACCGCTTTCGTCCATTAAGATAAACGGGATGCCGGATTTCAACCGGTCCAAAAGGTCTGAGGGATTGGTCGATTGCCCGATTTCGGGATTGAAGTTTACGATATTTATTGAGGCGTAGGATTTGAGTATTTTGATATAGTGTTTAACTCCTTCCACAGCCCAATCCTTTTTATCTTTGCCTCCGATATAGATGTCGATAAAATACATAAAACTATCCCGAAATAGCTTTGAGAATCACTCTTCTTGAGCGGGGACCGTCATACTCGCAAAAGTAAATCCCCTGCCATCTGCCCAATATCAGGCGTCCGTTTTCGATAACAATGGTTTCGGAAGCGCCGGTCAGAGTGGATTTGATATGGGAGTCGCTGTTGCCTTCGGCGTGCGAAAATCCGGCTTCGTGAGGAATTAATTTACTGAGAAAGTTGGTAATATCGCTCCGGACCGAAGGGTCGGCGTCTTCATTGATAGTTATTCCAGCGGTAGTATGTGGAGTATAAACGATTACAATACCATCTTCAATTCCATTATCGCCGATGAATTCTTCGACCCGCGAAGTAATATCCACAAGCTGATTTCGTGAATCAGTTTTAACAGATAATTCCGCTTTCATAATTATCCCTTCTCAAAAATAGCGGAAATAAATTTATCGGGGTCGAAAAGCTCGAAGTCATCGATGCCTTCGCCGAATCCGATATATTTAACCGGCACTTTATATTCGGCGGCGGCGGCGAGAACCACGCCGCCCTTGGCGGTCCCGTCCATTTTGGTAAGCACAATACCGGTTAAACCTACCGCCTCGTCAAATATTTTAACCTGGGTTAAACCATTCTGCCCGGTGGTAGCGTCAATAACCAGCAGGACCTCATTGGGCTCAACGCCCTTAGCCTTCACAACGACCCTCTTAATCTTCTTAAGTTCTTCCATAAGGTTGCTTTTGGTGTGCAATCTTCCCGCGGTGTCGATTATAACCAGGTCTTTGGACCTCGATTTGGCGGCGCTTACGGCATCGAAGGCAACCGCGGCCGGGTCCGCCCCCTGGCCGTGTTTAACGATATCGCATCCGGCCCGGCCGGCCCAGATATCAAGCTGTTCAACGGCGGCGGCGCGGAATGTATCACAGGCGGCGAGGAGAACGGATTTTCCATCGGATTTAAATTTATTGGCCATTTTGGCGATTGATGTTGTCTTACCGGTGCCGTTCACGCCCACTACCATAATCACGCCCGGCTTCTCATCATTAGTTTCGACCTTCAATTCGCCGGCGGATGTTAAAATTTCTACAGCGGTGCTCTTAATCAACTCCTCGAGTTGTTCGCTTTCAGTTATCCGGCCTCCGCTATATTCCTCACGCGCTTTCTCCACTATTTCCAAGGCGGCTTTGGGGCCGATATCGGCGGTGATCAACACCTCTTCGAGGTCATCGAGCAGTTCATCATCAATCTTTTTGCCTACCCCGAGGACACTCTGGATTCCCGATGAAATCTTGTTGGTGGTCTTGGAGAGCCTTTCCCTTAATGATTTTATTGAAATCACTTGTCTATCCCGTTGTTTGCATTGTTGTCGTTTCTTCCGGTTCGTATTCTCCGAATCTCACTGATAATATCTTGGAAACGCCCGGTTTTTCCATGGTGACGCCGTACATTATATCGCTGGCTTCCATGGTCAGTTTATTGTGGGTTATTATAATAAACTGGGTATTTGATGAAAAATCTTTTACGAGCCGCAGGAACCTGCGCAGGTTGTTGTCATCGAGGGGGGCATCTATCTCATCAAGAATACAGAAAGGCGAGGGTTTTACGAAGTAGATACTGAAAAGAAGGGCGATGGCGGTCAAAGCCCTCTCCCCGCCGGACAACTGGGCTAATGATAGTATTTTCTTTCCTCTGGGCCTCGCGCTTATCTCAATTGGCGACTCCAGGGGATTGGAGCTTTCGGCCAGCTTCACATCGGCCTCGCCTCCCTCGAAAAGCCTTTCGAACACATCGCGGAATTTGGCGCGAATTGTCTCGAAGGTATCGATGAACTTTTCGGAAGCGGTTTTATTAATCTCCGATATTACTTCTTTGAGTGAATCTTTCGATTCAATTAAGTCATCGCGTTGCTTGGAGAGAAAATCGAACCGGTCGCGGGTTTTGGTATACTGCTCCAACGCCAGCATATTCACCGCGCCCATCCTGCTTATCTTGCCCTCTAAATCATCGAGTTCAGATTCCGCTTCCTCGACATCAAAACCGCCGGATTGAGTGTCAATCTCGGTGATGTCGAAACCATATTCCTCGATACCCCTTTGTTTGAGAAATTTCTGTTCGTTGTAGCCTTCTGACAGGAGGAGGTCAAGATGATGCTCCCGGGAAATTAGATCATTTATTTGCCTACGCAACGATGAAAGCGCTTTTTCGTGTTCATCGATGATTTCCTCCCGTCCGGCCAATTCCCCGCTGACTTCGTTTATACGCGATGTTAAAACCTCTTTCTGCTCTCCAAGTTCTTTTATCCGTCCCTTTAATCCCTCTTTTTCCCCATTGAGCATTTCAAGTTCTTCAACTGCCGAATCGCGTTGGATTGAATATTCCTCGATATTTGATTTTGCCCGCAAAGATAGTTCATCAATATTGTTCAACTCATCCTCGAAACGCCTTAGTTCCGATTGGGTATTGAGGAGTTCCATACGGGATGCGTTTACCTCCCGGGTAAGTTCACGGTATTCGGCTTCAGCCCTCTCCAGTTCCTCGGATTGTTCGTTAATTTCCCTGCGGGTATTATCACAACGGTTATTGAGTTCGTTCAACGCGTTTTGGATGTTGGATATATTTTCATTAATACCGTCTATTTTTTCCTGCGTTTCCCCTATCTCGCCGTCGATATCGGAGGCGTTCTCTTTCAAATGCCGGATATTGCTTTTATGGGAATCAATTTCCCTTTCCACACTGTTGATGCCGGTGGCGGTTACACTTAATTCATCGGTAATATCAGTTAAACTGGTTTTCCATTCGAGTTCTTCGGCAGATAAAGATGAAATTCTATTATTAATTCCATCAATAGTCGCTTTAACCGTTTGAAGTTCTTCATTCAATTTCCCGATAGCCGCTTCCCTGCCGATAATTGAACTCTCGGTGCCATAACTTCCCCCGCCGATTATTCCCCCCCAGCGAAAATAATCGCCCTGGTGGGTAACGATAGAAAGTCCGGGCACGAGCGAGTTGGATACCTCAAGGGCGGAGTCGCGATCATTCATTAAAACAACATTGCCGAAGAGCAAATCCACAATTCGTTTATGTCCGGAGTGTTCGATCTTTTCGCTTAGCCTTCCTTCACAAGCGCCGGAATTTGAAATCGCATCCGGGATTTCGAGAAGCGTGACTCCGGTCTCATCATCCATCACCAATTCAGCGTTACCGGTACGATTTTCCTTCAATCCGTCGAGGGCTTTAAAAGCATCCCCGGCAGATGCGCAAAGTATAAGCTCCGCGTCTGTGCCAAGCGCCGATTCAACGGCGGCCGTTAATTCCTCTGGTATCTGAATATGATTGATAATAGCGCCTTTGATTCCGGGATTTTCATTCATACCGTTAAGTACCGCCCGGGAGCCTTCTCGATAACCCTCATAAGATGATTTTAATTCATTCAAGGTTTCGTACCTGGCCGTCAGTGAACTTCTACTGTTACTAAGTTCCGCCGCTTTAGCGCGTTCTTCGGCTAATTTCGTGGAAACTTCCTTTAATTTCTCTTCGGCAGTCGATTGTTCTCCCCTGAGTTTTGAAATTTTCGCTGTCAATCCGGCGAGTTCGGTTTCGGAATCTGCGAGATATTTTTGAACGCTCTCATGGCGCGAGGTTATTTCATCCCGACGCACGGTTAAGCTGTTTAACTTGTCCCGGTACTCTTCCCGGTGCGAATTCATTGCATCAAGATTGGAACGAGCGGAGGCTATTTCCGCGTTCAACGATTCCATCCTCTCGCGGGCGGGTTGGATATCCTTGGATTTCTCATCGAGGTTTTTCTCGGCTTCCGTAAGGGCCGTCTCTTTTTGATTGTAATTATTCTCGAGTTCGGTTTGCCTGTGAGAGTATTCCTCGAATTTACCCTGAAGTTCTTCGCGGCGGTTTCCAAGCTCCTCCACCCTCAAGCGCGATTTTTCGAGCTCGGAGTTAAGACGGTCACGGTTGGCCAAAAGGTTTTCCGAACGTTCAATTTTTACGGAGTAATCTTTTTCGCATCTCACCAGCTCATTCTGGATAGGAGACAATTCTATATTAAGTTCCCGCAACCTGCTTTTAACATCTTCGAGAGTAAATTTTTCTTTCTCCAGCTCTGCCTCGCGGGAAGCCGATTCGCCTTTTAAAAATGTCAATTTATCGGAAACGAGGTCTTTATCCCGTTTGTTAACGCCAAGTTTATTATCAAGGTGCCGGTATTTGTAACTCAATACCTTTGCCGCCAATTCCTTTACCCGGTCGGTATATTTTTTATATCTTTCCGCTTTCGATGCCTGCCGTTTTAATGAATTAACCTGTTTTTCAACCTCGGAAGCGATATCGGAAATGCGGATAAGATCGGAGCTGACAGCTTCGAGTTTCCGGAGGGTTTCTATACGACGTAATTTATAACCGGTAATACCGGATGCCTCCTCGAAAAGAAAACGCCGGTCGTCGGTTTTATCGGATAGAATGGCCTCAATCATTTTAAGTTCGATGACCGAATACGCTCCGGGCCCGATACCGGTGTTCATAAGCAGTCCGGTAATATCCTTCAGGCGGACATTTTGATTATTGAGCACATACTCGCTCTCGCCGGAACGGAAAAGCCTGCGGGTGATGCGAACCGTTTCATAATCGATAGGGAGCAGTCCCTGGCTGTTATCAAACTGGAGTGATACCTCCGCCATCCCCAGGGGTTTCATCTCGGCGGTGCCGTTGAAAATAACTTCCTCCATTTTGTCGCCGCGGAGGAGAGACACTTTCTGTTCGCCCAGCACCCAGCGTATGGAATCGAGGATATTGGTTTTTCCGCAACCATTGGGTCCCACGATAGCGATGATATCGGCGCCGAAATCAAGGGTACTACTCTCCGGGAAAGACTTGAATCCATTTATCTTCAAACTGCTCAGGTACATCTACTCCTCCACATCAAATTCGAGCTTTTCGAGGGATTTATCCCAATTAAAGAAATTATATACAAATTCAAACATATCATCATATTTTTTTTCAATAGACGCCGTGAGATCCGAGCGAACCTGTAGATTATAAAAAGGGACTCCCAGACCGTTCTCCATTCCAATCCTTGCCGAAGCCCCGCTTTTCAATGCTATTATAGCGTTATAAGGAGTTTGGGACGGTTCAAGATCGATGGCGATTTTAGGGATGAAGTGGCTGACCCTTTGGATGAAATCTCTATGGGGCAGATCGAACTTCGTCTGGTGGGAAATACCGGGATAATAAACTTCATATCCATTTGTGAGGTCGGCTACTAAACCGGTGGGGAAACGTGATGCCACAAACTTAAGCGTAGTTCTTGTACTTATATGTTTGAGCAGTTCCACAATATCGCCATAGAATTGCGCGTAACGGAGATTGGCTGGTAATATTACTAATATACGGCGCGGCTGTTGAAGCACATCGTAAAACGATATCGGGCTGGTTTGGTATCTCCAGCGGTTGAATTCAATTATCATTCTCTGGGCTATTTTCATTTCGCGGTCTCACCTATCAACAGGGAATCCCTCAGTTTGACGACTGTAAGCGAATCGATAACGACCATCAAACTCTCAGTTTCTTCATAAGGTACATACAAAGGGAAATTATTGGCGTAAATGCGGATATTTTCCGGATCATGTATAGTCACATGGTACATATCCCTGTCCCGAAATCTAAGCAACTCACCGCGAGTCAACTCGCCGCGGTAGAGCGTATCATCACCCGCGCTTATCTTAAGCGCCGCGCTTCCGAAAGCCATCAACTCCAATAAAAGTTTCTCCTCGGAATTGTTTTCCAGGGGTTTTCGCACGTTTGTATCCCGTGGTTCCACAAATGTATATTTCTCTATAATTTCAGAATTGTATCCCACAGCGAATATCGCCGCAACCGAAACGAAGAAAAAGACACCTACCTGAAGCCAGCGTCTTCCCGGTTGGTCTTTTTTTTCCTCCTTCCTTCTCCCATCCTCGCCTTCATCGTCCCTTTTTTTATTTTCGGCAATTAATGGTTCAATCTCTACATCTAAATATTTGGCATAAGATTTTACAAATGGAGCGATATAGGCTTCAGCCGGAAGCTGGTCATAATTCTCACTCTCGATTGCCTTAAGGTGATTTAATTGAATCCTTGTGCCCGAGCGTACATCCTCCAGGCTTATCTTTTTGGCTTCCCTTTGTTCCCATAGGAATTTGCCAACACCCCTGTAATCGTTAGCGGCCATAACCCTGACTCAATAGCATCTTTGCCAGACAATTTAAGGGAAAACCTATCACATTATCAAGCTCCCCGTTTATTTTTTCGACAAGCACGCTTCCCATTCCCTGTATCCCATAGGAACCGGCTTTATCGAGGGGTTCGCCGGAATCGATGTATTCGTAAAGATGTTCATCGGTAAAACGTTTGAACAAAACCCTGGTGCTTTCGTGCGAAAAAATAACTTTCCCGGCTTTTTTGATATTCATTGCTACCGCCGTTATTACAATGTGTTCCTTTCCCCTCAGGCTCCTTAACATCTTTGCCGCTTCCGCCTCATCAGCCGGTTTTCCGAGTATCCTTTCGCCGAGAATAACCACAGTGTCGGCTCCGATAATAACGCGGTTGTTAACATCATTCTCCAACGCATTCTTGACCTTTTTAACCGCCATTGCTTCGGCATAATCCGATGGCAGAACACCCGCCGGAGGAGTTTCATCTATCCGGGGTTTGTATACATCGAAATCCAGTCCCAGTAACTCCAAAACCTTCTTGCGCCTTGGAGAGGTAGAGGCGAGAAGTATTCTCTCACCTTCGAAAGAGCTCTTTATTGTCTCGGCAGATGGTTTATCAACTGCTTTTTCTATAGTAAAAAGGTTATTCTCGACTTTCATCTTCAATAATAAATGTTACCGGGCCTTCATTAATCAATTCGACCTCCATCCTCTCACCAAATACTCCGGTACCGACTATAAAATCGTTTTCCCGGAGATATTCCACGAATTTTTCATAAAGGCGTTCGGCCTCATCAGGTTTCAGCGCGCCGGTAAAGGAAGGCCGGCGCCCTTTGGACGTATCCCCATAGAGCGTAAACTGACTCACCACCATAAATTCACCGCCCACACTCTTCGCCGAGAGGTTCATTTTTCCTTCGCGGTCCTCGAAGACCCTTAGTTGCATAATCTTATCAGCAATCCGGCGGACATTATCCTCGGTATCGCCCTGACCTGCTCCCAGCAGGACAAGCATTCCTACTCCGGTAGAGGAAACTGTTTCTCCATCGACCCGTACGGATGCCGATTTTACTCTCTGAATAACCGCTCTCATTTGTATTCCTAAACTTTTCAGGTTATCATATTTATCGGTCAGTGTCAATATAAAAGCCGATAATACTGTAATCCCCGTCATCATAAACGGAAATGTATCTATTGGAAAATAATTCGCATTCCCGGAAACATTTGCGGGATTTATGGTTTAACAATATATATCTAACGAGAATAATAAAACAGGAAAAATAAATGGAAATCCTTAGACCTATAATATTTTTTTCATCAATAATACTAATTCTTGGGATAATAACGTTTTTGATCATGAGGTTTATCTATAGTCGGTGGTGGACCCGCGGGTGGATCAAAACCTTCGCTTACGGGGCTCCTCTCGGGGGCATAGTATTCGTAACTATCTGGATGATAGGAACATATATTAATTCATCGGCGATAACCATAATCGGAGCAATCGGTTTCGCGGTATTGGTGATCGCCAATTTCGCCATGATTGTTTCGGCTCCCATCAGCGGGGCGGTACGGATATCAAATGCTGTATGGAAAAAAATAAACCCGAGCCGAAAAACTGACATATCGCGCAGGAGATTTATTGCCCGAACCATCGCCGCCGTACCGGCTTTCACCCTGACCCTCGGCGGGATAGGCACGGCGCGTTCATTTTCGGGGATAAGTATCCCTGAAATCCCCATGAAATTTAGAGGACTTGCCGGGGGTCTTGATGGACTGAAAATCCTGCAAATTTCCGATGCTCATCTCGGTTATTATGTCTTTCCGGAGGATATTGAAAATCTCCTCGCAAAAGCGAGACCGATGAAACCGGATATTATACTGCTTACAGGCGATATCAGCGATCAGGTTGAAACACTGCCGGCTGTACTGGAGATGGTATCGGCGGGAAAGCCGCGTTATGGAGCGTATGCCTGCCTCGGCAACCACGAATATTACCGGGGTATAAGTAAAGCAAAACAAGCATTCGAAAACTCGGATATTCCGCTTCTTATTAACCGGAATATCAACAAAGAGATAAATGGCGCCCGAATATCTATTATCGGGGTAGATGATCCCCGTTACATGCAGAATGTCTCACCCGATTTCTATAGAAATGCTCTTAAGAAAGGATTGGCCGGGGCTGACGAAGATTCATTCAAGCTCCTGCTATGCCATCGCCCGGACGGTTTCGATAGCGCGGCTGAAGCCGGCATTAATCTAACATTATCGGGGCATACTCACGGCGCGCAAGTAGGTTTAGGCCGCCGGAGTGTACTGGAGGGGATAATGCCCGAGGGCTATCTATGGGGCAAATACTCCAAACCGAATGGCAGTTTACTATATACTTCTTCCGGAGTCGGTCATTGGTTCCCTTTCAGGCTGGGATGCCCGCGGGAAGCCCCCTTGATTATCCTCAAATCGGCTTAATATTTTAATTCCCTTTTCAATTGGGGATGGAATTAATATATTAGCCAATTCAGGAAATTAATTATGGCGGTTTATTTCATTTCAGACGCGCATTTCGGCGCACCATACAGCGATACCGATGAACATCGAGTAAAGCTATTCTCGCGGTTTATCGATTTAATTGGAGAGGACGCCGATTACCTTTACATAATCGGCGACCTGTACGATTTCTGGTTCGAATACCGGGACGGTTTCCCGAATCCTTTCCCCGAAGTAACCTCCCGTTTAAAAGAACTGGGCGACAGGGGAGCGGAGGTAATATTTATCGGCGGCAATCATGACTGGTGGGCGGGAAAAACTTTCAAACAAGCTACCGGCGCGAGGATAGAGAAAAAGGATATTGAAGTAACCCACTACGGCAAACGTATTTTTATCGGGCACGGGGATGGAATCCCCAAGGATGATTGGGCTTATAGAATACTGAGGAAAATTCTCCGCAATCCCGTAAATATATGGTTATTTTCCCGGCTTTCGGCAGAAATGGGTATGAAGCTTGCCAGGTTAGTATCCTCGAGAAGCCACGCGCTCGGTCAGTACCGCCAGTGGAAATTTCTCGGCGAATACAAAGAATATGCCCAGAAACGAATTGATGATGGGTTTGACATTGTTATTCTTGGGCATACGCACATTCCCCAGGAAGTTGAGTTAAAGGGCGGTCATTATTTTAACTCGGGAAACTGGATAAGGGATTTCACCTATGTCAAACTCGATGAATCCGGATTCTACTTGAACACATTCAAAAACGGCGATGTGGAAAAATTCGATTTCGACAAAATGAAGAAACCTGAATAAAATTTAAGGGCGGGGGTCGGTAATCGTTCCATGAACAGCGCTGATGGCGGCCACGCGATGATTGGCAATAAATACTTTTCCCTCAAAGTCCTTTGGGAAATCATCGATATAAAGAGGATCGGAGATTAGAATATTTCCACTTGATGAGGAAACAGAGGACAAACTGAAATCAAGAAGGTGGGGGGCTGGCGGTAAAATCGAGCAACCGGCCTCTATCAATCTGGCAAAAACGCCGGAGTGTACCATGTTGAGCAGGATTTCGGCGGTTGCCGGACGTATATAGAATTTAACGCTGTTGGCAATGCGCTTATTGCCCATAGATTCCGCGATATCATTGATATCGTTTAACATCCCACCCGAATACAAACCGACAATAATCGTTGATATTTTTTCATCCACGTTTTCGTTGACGGTGCTTAAGATAAATTCACCTTTTTCATAAACACCTGCCTGCGGTTCGATTTCAAGGACCGATTGATGAATGGTTTCGCCGTGAAGAGCGCCTGGATCAGACCCTATTTTGTCGAATTTTATCAGCGCTATCTTCCTGATAATTTTCTCGATTTCCTTGTTGCAGGCGATACCGGCGGTGAAACAATTAAGAAAACTGCTCAGATAACACAAGCTGAATCTCTTGTCGATATCCATCGTTTCCAGCGCGCTTCCGGAAAACTCAACAATACAGTTTCGAAAACCGGATTCAATATTCCGGCCGCTTAGAAATAGTATAATATCAAGAGGTTCTATGAATCTTCGGGGAGTATCGAGGAGATTTATCCTGAACGCATCTAAATTGCTGATCGGAATTTGGTCCGAATTAAATGTTTCTATAAGCTTATTACAGTCAATCTTTATTCCGACCGCGCCTATTCCCCCAATTCCGAGAATACCATTATCCGTGCTCACCGCCAGATCGCCGGGGAGGATTCTGCCTTCGGTCAGTGTCTGATAAATAAGACCTCCCTTGGTGGGCAAAACGAAATGAGCATAATCATTCAATGCTCCCAAAAAACCTGATGTCGCCGACTTATCTATATAGCCTGAATCAAGAACAGTAACCTTTTGGGGATTTTTTATCTTTAATTTATTTAGATTTATGGAATCATTGAAAATAGAATCTTCACCGGCTATGAAATATCTGTCGGGTTTCAGGTATTGAACTGAATCTCTTCCGCCGGCGATTTCTCCCCTTTTCTTTAAAATTATCTTCTGTACAAAACTAAGCTTCCTCCGGGAACTGCTCTTGTCCTCCATACCTGGAAGCGGCAACTGTATCTGTTCATACTTCAATCGAAGGGGTTTATCAATAATTTTGTACTTTTTTCTCCAATAGCGGAACGCGTTGCCGGTTATCCCTAACTCATCTCCGGCTTGGTCATCATTGCCATAACGTTCCCACAACTCGAGAACAGTTGATTTGCTGTACTTGGGATTCGAGTAGGGTGGAATACCTTTTTTGCGCCTCCAATAGGCGATAAGATGTTCCCGCACTCCCAGAATATCGCCGATTTTCTTATCGGTACGATAGCGTTTCTGGAGCTCAACAAGCTCCTTTTTGGTAGGGGCTTTTATCTGCTTTTTGCTCGTTTTGTCCTTCCCGCGTATTGGTCGTATTCGGGTTTAAGCTCTTCGTAAATAATATCCAATCCTATAGATTGCAGTTTCGTTTTGCCTATCGCCGCCAGGAAATTAATATCGCCGGTATAGCGCGGAACTACATGCCAGTGTAAATGGTATTCGATACCTGCTCCGCCAGTGGCTCCCAGGTTCATCCCGATGTTGAAACCGTGAGGTTTAAACCTGCGCTTTAAAATTCTTATAGATTCAATGATAAGGTCATTCATTTCGCGGTTTTCCTCATCGGTCAGTTTCTCCACGTCATGCAGGTGCCTGTATGGCACGACCATCAGGTGTCCGGGATTATAGGGATACAGATTAATAATTACAAAAGATGTCTCGCCCTCGTACAAAATCAAACGCTGTTGTTTCTTTAACCTCCTCCCCTCCTCACAAAATATGCAAATATCTTCCTTATCACTTAAAATAAAGTCGCTTCGCCATGCGGCCCATAGATTATCCATAAACTCCTCCGCTCTTATAATACAAACTTGATGCGAAAGATGCAAACGGTTATTAGTATTACAGAGAATAGATAAGAATTTACAACTGGATCACATTATCAGCGGCGCTGTCGTAGTTGTTATTGCTTGTAAACAGCAAAATCTGGAAATCGGAAGACATTTCCTTTAGAACTTTGAGCGCGTTCTGCGTGCGGTCAGGGTCGAAATGTACGAAAGGATCATCGAGAATTATGAATGGTTTGCTGTCCCCGGCGACAATATCGATCAAAGCCAACCTGGCACAAAGGTAGATTTGGTCTATGACACCTTTAGAGAACAGGTCTTTGGATTCCACCCAATCCTGTTTCTCCGGCGAGAATACTGTAAAATCGAGGGTTGATCTGTCAAATTTGATTTTGTCGTATTTTCCGCCGGTAATATCCGAAAGGTATTTACTAACTTTATTTTCCAATAATTCAGCGGTCGCTTTTAGAATATTGGTACGGGCGGTTTCTATCAACGAGGCCGTCACCCGGTAGACATTCAAACGCTTGCTGTAGCGTTCGTGCATCAATCGATTATGTTCAAGTCTTTCCTGTAATGCCGAAAGTTGTTCTCCCCCGCTTTCGTTAAGCTCAAGTTGTTTGGTGAGCAGGCTTTTCTTCTCCTCGAATTTTATTTTCTCCGCGGATAGATCGCTGACTTCTTGTTTTAGTACTTCCAGCCGGGCCGGGTCCACGGGGATATCGCCTGATTCTCCGGCGATTTGCTGGGCTGACTGCAGGTCAGCGGAGATTGCTTCAAGCTGTTGTTTTAAAACCTTCTGGTTTTTACCGCCTAATAAGCTTTCGTAGCGCGCCGCTTCCTCGTTAATTTTTCTCTGTATATCTACATAAGCGGCTTGGGTTTGCCTTAATTCCGCGGCAGAACCGAGTTTATATTTGCCGAGTATTTCTCTTATAGTGGTCTTTGAAGTGTCAACCTCGTTTTTTACCTCCTGAATTCTCTTGCTTAAGAACTTGATCTGGCTTCTCAAGGCGGCGCGTTCAGCAGAGCGGCGCCATAACAGGACAATAAATACCACCTGGGTCAAAACGAAAAGTCCTGAACCTGCGGCGATAATCGGCTCGTAAATAAGCCCGGCGGCGGCACATGCGATTATTAAGATGAAGTTAAATACATTTAAACCGAGAAATAAACCAACCCCGCCCGTATCGCGGAGGCTGGAAACCAAAATTTTCTCATCGTTTTCTGAATCGATGAGTTTTCCCTCGAGATAACGTACCTTACTCTCGAGTTCCTCTACTTTAGATATGTCGGATGAATCAATTTCGGATTTGCCCGATAACTCCTTACGATAGGCGACGACCTTTTCCTGGGAAAGATTGAGCTCATCGTAGCGGGTTTTCAGGTCACGATGTTTTTCCTCGAGTTCATTTTTGGCAATGCGGGCATTATGCGCCTTATCAAGTTTTTCGAATTCAACCGATTTTTCAGAATATTCCGCGTTTATCTCCTCGAGCCTGGAGGCGACTTCCGCCAGCTCCCCTCGCCTGGCCTCGGCGGCCTCCAGTTCGCGGGATAAATTTTCTATTTCGTATTCAAGATCTTTGTATTCCTGGTCTAATCCCTGGAGTATACCCGGGTGTTTACTGCCTTCTTTTTTAATCTCGTTTATGCGTTTATTCAGGTCCTCTATCACCTTTCCGGCGACAACTTCTTCCTGCCCGCCGGTTATTATCCCTTCTAATCTCTCGCGAAGCTTCTCCGACGATTGTGAAATTTTATCGATTTCATCCTGACGGACACAAGCCGTGGCATTGAAAATAATCTCATCGGAAATACCAAGTTTACTCTCGAGAAATTTCTCCCAACCCTCCTTTGTTTCGGTGCGGGTTTCGGATTCGCCATCCTCGAGGAGTTGAGCGCCGGAAAAGAAATCTTTATTGAGGTTGAACTGGCCTGCATCCGTGGACAAGCTGACATCGATTTTTGAACCGTTGGTACCCCATTTAACCCGGTCTTTAATCGATTTCTTGTTGCTCTTGGCATCGGTGTATAGAGCGGCAATAATCGCCTCGACCAGCGTAGATTTGCCCGATTCATTGGCTCCCTTGATAATATTTATACCGGAACCGAAAGAAGCGGCATAGTCGGAGAATTTCCCGAAATTGTTGACGTTTATCTTATCTATTCTCATAGCTGATCCGCTTTTTTGCTCGTTAATAAACGAGTGCCCAGTTTCAGGGCATCATTGAGTACTTCCCGCATCTCAGGCGTGGTATTCTCAAGCTGTTCCTTGACAACTTCGATAAACTGCCCGGTTATGGTTACCGAGGGATGGTTATTCAAAAGCTTTTCCAAATTCTGCGATTCGGTCAGATCTTCCACCCTTATAAAACAGTACCTGTCCTCAAGTTCGGTTTCGATCAGCTCGGTATCGAAATTTGTTCCAGGGACCTGTTCGCCGGTAATTCGGCATCTTATTACCGTAGAGTCACCCGAATAAGCTTCCAGTTCTTTTATTATATCTCCGGGAGATAGGATAACGTCGGTACTAAGTTCAATATCCTGCCAGACGGTTTCAGCGACCTTAATTTTCTCGGTAATTATCCCGTCATCATTGATATCGACTTTAAGAACATGACCCGCATCTTTCAACCCAAATCGGATAATCTCCGGAGCGCCCGGATAAAATGCCTTCCCGCTTTCCACTTCTTTGTATGAATGCCAGTGCCCCAGGGCGATATAATTAAAATTAGAATCTTTTAACTCCTCGGCCTGAATTGGATGGTCATCCTTGGGATTTACTCCGGGTATAACCATGGAACCATGGGCTATGGCGACATGGTATTTGCTTAATGAGCTGTCGGCTAACTCCGGGACAGGCGATTGATTTGAATTAGATTGCTGGTTGGGTTTTACCCAGAAAGTTGTATCCAACTCTTTTAAGGTCAACGGATTTTGCTCCGGTTTCAATACCAGGTGGACATTGGACGGTACTTCACATTCCTTTAAACTGTCCCAAATTATCCGTTTTGAGGCGGGGTCATGGGTGCCGGGAATTATCACCGCCGGAATATCACCCAATTTTCCGAGTTCAGAGACCACAAACCGGTATGTCGAACTGGAAATCCGGGTTGAATCAAAAAGGTCGCCGGCAATTAGCAGGCATTGCGCCTGGTTTTCCAGGGTCAAATCCACAATTTTGCGCAGACAGTTCTTCAGATAGGCTCGGATACGGTTTCCGGAGCGTCCGAAGTTCTTGAATTGCATCCCGAGATGGATATCCGCTGTATGTATTATTCTGGGCACGTTTAATCCGTTGAAAATACCATTATTTCGCCTATTCTTATCATTACTAAATATCGGCTTGTTGGGATAAAACTGTAGGAAAGACCCATTAGATTTTATCTTAAAATATCAAAAGTAGAATGGGAGGCGGCGATTAATGGCCGCAGGAGCAATTGCCGCAATTTGTGGAAGCGCAATCGCCGCATCCGCACGAAGATGAGGATTTGGTGGTTATTCCTCCTGATTTGGACACAAATCCAAAGGCGGATATTAATTTTTCCGTATGGGAAGATTTACATTGAGGACACTCGATATTATTAGAATTATTGGCGCTAACCAACTCCTCAAATTTATATCTACATGTGCTACAGTTATATTCGTAAATCGGCATATCTAACGCAGGATATATTCAAGCTGGGGACCGGTTCGAGCCTGTTGATTTTCTAATATTGCTTGAATAGCGGCAGATGTTTCGGCGATGGTATCCCAGAATGAACGCGTATGCTTTCTTTCCTTGACGGTTGTTGGATCTTCTTCAATACCAGCCATATCGGCGGCGATTTCGACCGCGTCATAATAATCCCCTAAAACATCAACAAGACCCAATATCTTAGCCCGTTCGCCGCTGAAAATTTGCCCATGGGCGGCATCGCGTACGGTTTCCACATCCATTCCCCGGCCATCCGCAATCAGCTCTATAAACTTTTCATGGGAGTCATCGATTAAATTCTGGAGCATCCGCCGCTCCCTTTCAGTGGTCTCCCTGGCAAAATTGCCGACATCTTTGTACTCGCCGGATTTAATTATCTCATAGCGTAAACCAATTTTATCGAGCAGTTCATCGGCCACCGGATACGAGAGAATGGTACCGATACTGCCGGTTATCGTACCGGGACTGGAGACTATGGTATCGCAGGCGCAGGCAATAAGATAACCGCCGGAAGCGGCCACCGAACCAAAATTGGCGACAACGATCAATCCCTTTTCTCGAACCTTCAGAATTTCCTCGTATATTTCAAGGGAAGGTACAACCGCGCCGCCGGGGCTGTTTATATCCAGGACAACCGCGGGAATATTATCGGATTTTTCGTATTTATTTAACTGGCGGACAATATCCCTGCTATTGTATATCGCGCCCTGGACTTCCACAATTCCTATCTTATCGCCCAATCCGGTAAATTCTATATCCCCTTCCCCTAAAGAGCCGATAATCGCGAACACAACCAGCAAACCGAAAACGACGATACTGCCGATTATTATCACGCCTACAACTATGTCTCTTTTATCTGCCATAACATTTTATCCGGAAGGGGAAATCCTGAGGCGGTCACCGGGCATTATCTGCCGGTTCATGGAAAGATTATTCAAGCGCCGGATGTCAGAGACGGTAGTGCTGTATCTTCGGGCTATAGACCAGAGCGTGTCGCCTTTTTTGACAATATGAACAACAGCTTCTCCAGAGGACTCATTTCCTGAATCGGTTACTTTCAAAACATCTCCGGGGTAAACCTTCGGATTTCTACCGGAGAGGTTGTTCATTTGTTTAAGCTTGGTAACCGTGGTTCCGAACCTGCGGGCGATTTCCCAAAGCGAATCTCCCCTGCGGACAGTATAATTTCCATCCTTGGTCTTAATCGGTTTACGGTATCGGCTCGATGAAGCAGTACTGGCTGGTTTTTTATAACCCGCGGGCACTGGTATCAACAGTTTTTGCCCGGCATAGATCCTGCTCCTGGAAGATAGTTTATTGGAGCTGGCTATAGCGGACATACGAACACCGTATCGCTGGGCGATTGTCGATAAGGTTTCGCCCCGCCGCACCCGATGGGTTATCCAGTTGGTAGTTTTTTCGCCGGGAAGCGAAGCGTAAATTTGGGCGAAAGTTTCCTTATATCCGGCGGGTACCCTCAACTGGTAATTACTAAAGTTGGGCGGGGTTACTCCACGCATCAGTTCCGGATTCAAATCTTTCAACTGCTGGTAAGATACGTCCATCTTTTCGGCGAGTTTGCTTAAACTTATTACCTTATCGACGGTTACAGTTTCAAAAGAGATAGGTTCCATATACTCAACATCGCCATAACCGTATTTATCCGGGTCTTTGGCGATAATAGTCGCGGCCATGTAAAGCGGTACATAGTTCATGGTCTGCCGTTTCAGCCGAAGTTTCCAAAAGTCGTTAGTTCCCATACGTTTAATTGTACGGGAAACGCGCCCTTCACCGCCGTTGTAGGCCGCCAAAGCAAGTTTCCAATCGCCGAATTTGCCGTATAGAAATTTAAGATATTTGCAAGCGGCGTGGGTTGACTTAACGAAATCGCGCCTTTCATCATACCACCAGTTGCGGTTTAAACCATATAGTTTCCCCGTAGATGAAATAAACTGCCACGGGCCGGAAGCGCGGGCATAAGAATAAGCCCGGGGATTGAATCCTGATTCAATAAGGGGCAGGTAAACCAAATCCTCGGGAAGTTCGTACTGCCGGATAATCTCAAGCATCAGGTCTTTATAATGTCCCATTCTCGACAGGTATAATCCGAAATGTTTTCTGCCCACCGTCTGCAGGTAAACCAGCGAATTCTCCACCCTCTCGTTGAATTCGATAGGCATATCATAAACAACAGAATCCGGTTCTTCTAACCTGGCGGCCGTAAGCGATTCACGCAGGGATTTGAAGTTTTTGATATCCGAGAATAGTTCTATGAAGGCATTATGGGAGCTTTCATTGGAAAGAATCCCCAGGGATGTCAAGGTAAACCTGTAATCCTGCTCAATTTCATTGAGAAGGGTGTTGAAACGCGTATTAACGCCATTGGAATCGGCGGTAACATCGATTTCGGAGAGTATCTCTAATGATTTTTCGAAATTTTTCTGGGCGGTTTCCCATTCGCCTTCTCGATTGGCATTAACACCCAGCGCGTAATAATACTCGGCGAGGTCAAGTGAGTAGCGCAATTCCTCCAACTCGTCTCCGGTTACTACTTGTTCAGGAGTGATTACCGGTTCGAGTTTCGGCCTGGGAGTATCCTGGGTCAGGGTTTTCTTGCTGTTGGGATTAACCGGAGTACAGCCAGTTATGAATGCAATTATCAGGAACGGGATAAATAATGAGTATAAACAAATCTTTTTATTACCGGTCAACATATTAACTGCTTTGAATTACAGTATATAAGATATGAAGAGCGATATTGTCAAGCGCAATCGGAATCATTTTCATTATTAATATCGGCAATCAACTCTTTCTCCTGCATCCTAAAGCGCAACCGATTTAAAGAAGCCGTTTAATTAACAAATTCCTCATATTTCGGCAGGTTTGTCCGGAAGCGGGATTTAGATTTTCCGGCACACCGGCACGGGAATCCGGAAAATAAGTTCAAACCAAACCGCGGGATTATTTCTTTGCCGCCTGGATATTGAGCTCGATTTCTACTTCGTCGCTGACAACCAGGCCGCCGGAATCAAGAGATTTGCTCCAGCTAACATTATAGTCCTGGCGGTTTACAGTCATTTCGGCTTTAAGAGCTATAACCTCTTTGCCATATGGATTTGTTATTTTCCCCTTGAATTCGAAAGGCAGTCTGATTTCCTTTGTAACTCCGCCCATAGTGAAATCACCAACAGCGTAATAATTGGAGCCTTCCCTGACTACTTTGTTACTCTCAAATTTAATCTCGGGGTACTTTTCTACATTGAAGAAATCGGCGCTCCGCAGATGAGCATCTCTTTTTTCATTACCGGTATCGATACTGGCTGTTTGAATTGTGCCCATGAATTTGGAATTTGTTATATCATTTTCATCGAAATGAATTGTACCCGAAAATTCGTTAAATTTGCCGGAAACCTCACTAATAACGAGGTGAGTAACGGTAAACTCAACCGTTGAATGAGCGTTGTCAACTACGTATTCATCAGTTGCCGCCCACGCCGGAACAGTCAATAGCAAACCGGCGATAATTACAAAAGCTGTTTTCTTCCTGAACATATTGTCCTCCAATAAATAAAGTAATTCAATCGGTATATTACCCGTTCATTTGTCGAGATTAATAACGGCATTCATACGGATTTAGTTCCCCCGATAAACCGATGCAATAAAAAAGCCGCCCTTTCAGACGGCCTGGAAAATAAATATATATTAATATTACTCTATAATATTTCCGATTCTTCCCCAGCGCACTCTTTCCGGAAAATGCCATACATTGTAGCCCAGTAAAAGCGGGAACGACAACGGATTGGAAAGATTTAAATCAGGGGCGTTATCATCGGGGGCCCAGGACCAGTGGATTACCATGGCTTCGCCGAGTACCAGCCTGCGGTCGAGAAAACCCCAGAACCGGGAATCCGCGGAATTATCCCTGTTGTCACCCATCATAAAAAGCATACCTTTAGGTACTTTGATAGCGGGCATATTATCTCGAATAGTCCGGCCGCCCGGCGGGATTATCCTGGAATCTGTATGTTTGCTCTCAGGTGGATCGGGAAATACCTCACCGTCAACATAAACCACTTTATCTTTGATTTCCACGACCTGCCCCTCGGTGGCTACAACCCTTTTAATATAGTTCAAATCCGGATTCTTTGGATATTTGAATATTACGATATCCCCCGGTTCCGGTTCATCTATAGCCGGCAGTCGTAGATCGACAAAGGGTATCGGCAATCGCATGCCATAGACGAACTTATTAGCCAGCAGGAAATCGCCGACCAGCAGAGTATCCTCCATGGAACCCGATGGTATCTTGTATGCTTCAACTATGGAAGTTTTAATTACGAGGGCGAGAATAATCGCTATTCCGAGTGATTGGGTATATTCCCATACTACTTCGGTGAAGCCCTTTTTTACTTTTGGTTTGGCTTTTTTCTTGAAAAGAACCATCTACGAATCCTTTAATTCAAATTTCATGTTTAACGGAAAAACCTGGCGATGTCATTATAAGTAACCACTATCATCAAAAGAAGAAGGAGAGCCATCCCGATTTGCTGAATGACCATCCGTTTACTCATCGACAATGGTCTGCCCCGGACTTTCTCTATGGCCAGAAATACGAGGTGTCCGCCATCGAGCACCGGTATTGGCAGAATGTTAAGAACGCCGAGATTTACTGAGAGAAACGCGGTGAAAAACAATAAGCTCGAAAAACCCTGGCTGGCGGTTTGACCGGCGACCTGGGCAATCAATAGCGGCCCGCCTACATTATCCAATGAAATCGAGGCCGTAACCAGCCCCTTAAGAAAGCCCAATATTTCCATTATCCAGCTACCGAAAGTAGCGCTGGCCTGTCTCATCGATGAGAAAAATCCCAGTGGTACAGTTTCGGTGGGCAATCCCACGCCGATCATACCCACGGTTTTCTTCTCGCCGTTTTCATCCATAACCTCTTCGGAAATAGTGGTTATGGTGGCGATATGGGATTCACCATCGCGAAGCCATTTAACCACCACGGGCTGGGCAACATGGTTATGGATAATCTCGGCCATCTCCGGAAAGGTCGAAACCGATTGGCCGTTTATAGCAACGACTTCATCGCCGGGCATTATACCGGCCTCCTGGGCGGGTCCGCCGGGAACCATTGAATCGATAACGGTGGAATCGCTGTTAGGCACCACCATCCCTGAGAAGAAAAAGACTACCCATAAAAGTATTACTGCGGTGATGAAATTCATCACGGGGCCCGCGGCTATAATCGCCGCCCTGGCGCCTACTGATTTTGATTGAAATTCGTAAGGTTCGCCTTTAATATCCTCTTCGTCCGGATTCTCTCCGGCCATTTTAACATAACCGCCGAATGGAATCCATGATATACAATACTCGGTGTCTCCCCTTTGAAAACCGATCATCTTGGGCGGATAACCGAGGGAGAAACGTTCCACCTTAACGCCCGCTCTTTTGGCAATTATAAAATGGCCAAACTCATGGACGAAAATTAGCAGTCCCAATACGAATATAAACGCAAGAATTGTTGTTAGTAACATAGTTTCCTATCCTTAGAGAATTTAAGGGTTGAACCAATAACCCTTAAGTTCTGTTCCTTGAATATTACGAATTGAATATACAATTGTTCGTATATATTTTCGGAACTACAATCGCAACACTTAAATACGCCTGCTATTAATAAATAATAGATACAGGCGGTACTAATGTCAAGCCAGTTTAATTTGAGAAATCCAACCAAATATTACGAACTTTGTTTTTCGTAGATTTTTATTATATGTATATTTTCCACCGGCTTATCCCTTGCTCCGCGCTTTACCGACGCTATTTTCTTAGCTACATCCAGACCGGAGACCAATTGGCCGAAAACAACATACTGGCCGTCAAGGTTTTGAAGGCGGTCGAGAGCGATGTAGAACTGGCTTCCCGCCGAGTTGGGATCCGGAGTACGGGCCATTGCCACCGCTCCGGGCATGTGCAATTTCTCATTAACTTCGAAATCTATCGTATATCCGGGACCGCCCCTGCCCTCTCCTGTCGGATCGCCGCCCTGGATGATCACGCCGGGAATTACCCGGTGCCAGGTTAAACCATCGTAAAAGCCTTCACGGACAAGATAGAGAAAATTGGTGGCGGTCATGGGGCTTTCCTTGAGGAAAAGCTCCATCTCCATATTACCCATATCGGTTTCGATAATCAGATGAGGATTTTCATCCATAACGTATGGTTCGTCGGGCTTAGTATACGCCGGGGCTTTTTCAGCCTTTTCCCCTTGCTGATCCGAATCTCCGCAGGATAGCATAAATAATCCACCGAAAATTAACATAAATACTGCCAGTACTAATTTACGCATTTTTCCTCCATTACTTATTACCTTATTTTTGCTAATACTAAACTATAGGGATGGAAACTTCAAGGCAATTGTAATCTTTTTGCACAGGGGCGCATGTGTAATATCGATTGACAAAATTGTGAAATAGCTGTATAATTCAATTATAACGGTAGGATATGTAAAAACGTTATTCATTAAACTCAGGGTTAAAATTTGAAAATAAAATTTTTGAGGAGTAAATATGTTTAAATTTACTTTCATGCAAAGCCGCATAGTTCCCCTCGGCGCTATTTTAGCAATAGCAGTCTTTATATCCGGATGTAATATTTTTGGATGGACAGCCGGCGATGATAATCTTGACGGTTACATGGCCAGGGGCAGGGAATATATGCGCGACAGCGAATACCAAAAGGCCGCCGATGAGTTCGCTAAAGCTATCGAAGAGGACCCGGCGTATGCCGACGCGCGTTATTATCACGCGAAAGCGGTGGTTTTAGCCGCGGATATCAATGTAGGGACGATTATCGATGAACTCGAATCGGGAGGTGATTCGGATCTTCTGCCATTATATTCGAGGAATCCGGAACTTACGATGGAACAGGATATCGAGCTTAAAGATCGTTTGTACCGCGCCAATCGGACTGCTTACATTGATTTAACGGAGATATTCGAGGGCAGGGCGACTGGAAGTTTCAGCAAACGTGATGTAGCCGCTGATCTGTTAATAGCCCTGGGGGCGTATAGTCTTTCGGGGATGCGGGACACCGACCAGAACGGCGCTATAACCGCGGATGACATTTATCTTGAAATTAAAGAAGCGCAGGATGGTTCATACTATATACTCGGTCTTGATGAGTTTTTCGATTACAACCCGGACAGCATCTACTCGGCGGCTACCAGATTCGACACCATAGGCGCCCATTATTTCAACGTGGTCCTCGAATGGGGCGAGATGATACTTACCAACAACCGGCAGTTATGCATTGATATCGTGAGAGAATTCGACCCGACTATGGAAATCGATGAAATCGAAGAATTGCTGGAAGAAGTTTTGGGGTTGATCAATAAGTATTATGTCAATACCGGCGGCGCGGGAAATCCTGGCGAGGGCGACGGGGACAACGACGGCAACAGCGATGATGAGCACTGGGGCAGTTATGAGATGGCCGGCAACCGTGACGGAGATGATTTAATATGGGAAGACGCTACCTGTGTCTATTAAAGGTGAAAGGATTCAGTGATGAATAGATACCTTATCGCGATTCTACTCGTTTTGGTAATTGGCGCGAATGTTTATGGCGCGACCACTTTTTCGGCATTCCGTCACGAGATGCACGCGCTGGGAATGGGCGACGCGTACCTGGCACATGGCAGGACAGTAACTTCTTTTTTATATAACCCGGCAATGTTAGCGAGAAACACGGG
>WJIJ01000175.1 GCA_014730345.1 Candidatus Zixiibacteriota bacterium
AAAGATGCCGAATACGGGCATATACCGTTCCCGGTCAAGGAGAGCTTTTATGTAAAATTCTCCCTGCCGAAGATAGTCCAGAGACCATCGGAAATACATTCTATCAGCTTGAAAATTGGCGAATACAGTTACGGCGAGCTTGAGCTTTTGGAAGATGTAGGCGTGGTTGCCGAGGAAACGTTCAAAGCCAAAAAATCGCTTATCTATTTCCGCACGATTATCCGCGCGGTAGGCAAAGGAATCGCGGGATACCATGCCAAAAAGGAGCTAAAAGGAAGCAGTGAAAATTCATTGCTTAACTTCCTTATAGATGCCGGAGTAGACCTGGTAACCGACCTTACCGAAAATGCCGACCTGCGCTGTTCGCGCCTACTGCCCGGCAAAATCTATGTTAAAGATGTGGAGATAGAGCCGGGGATTTATGATATAGAAGTGCAATTCCTCAACCGCTACGGAAATCCCATCGCCCGCCAGATTGTGCGTCAGCATGAAGTCGTAAAGGGAGGATTAAACCTGGTAGCCTTTTACGATTTAAATTAAAACTCCATCTATCAAATTACTCGCCCGCCCTCAATAAAATATGGGATGTTTCCAATAAGTTTTGTTTAAAATTTGAGTACATGTATTAATAATTTTGGAAACCTGCACACCGATACACTTGCAATCCTGTGACAGGAAACATATTAGGAAAGGTGTTAAACATTTATACAAACCCGGTATCGTTTTTGAATAAATGATGTAATCAGCAGTGGGTCAGGCCATCGGCGGCGATTCGGGAAAAGCTAAACCAGAGAGCCCCTGGCCTAAAATAGAAGGGAGCGCAAAATGGGATGCAAGGAATGCGGCAAAGAAGAGACGAATCTTTCGATTGTCCAGATAATCGGAAGCATCAAATATACTGTGGAGCTATGCTCCAACTGCGCCGAGAAAATCGGCTTCATCTCACCATTTGACAAAGATAACCTGTTTCCCCTCGATGATATCCTCCAGTACGTTAAACAGAGCGGGGATCAGAAAGAGCTTTATTACAGCGCTCCCATCGATCAGAAATCCTCCGAGAATAGACAAGCCAATGCCAAGATCAAGAAAAAAGTAAGGAAGCTTTTAAGATGCCCTCACTGCGGTATGTCAATCGATGATATAGCCGAAGTGGGCAAGGTTGGTTGCGGTAACTGTTACTTGACCTTCCATGACCAGCTTGACGCCATCATGCCCAAGCTACACGGCGCGAACCGCCATGTCGGCAAAGACAGGGAGTTCGAGGATTTAGATTCCCAGTCCCAGAAAATGGAGAAGATGAGATTGGAACGCCAATTGGAAAAAGCGGTAAAATCTGAGAACTATGAGCTGGCGGCTTCTATCCGGGACAAACTCAACGCCCTGATTCAATAGCGGGCGCGGCAGTTTCCTGTTAATCATCCCCTGCCTCTTCTCGCGTTTTGCGAAAATTCGCCTGGCCCGATAAATATCCGAACATCTTCATTCTATTAAGGTTTTATAGTTTAACGATATTTATTGTTGATATTTAATCTGTTTCCCCGATATTATACTAAACTGTTCAAGCAATTAGCGATAAATTATGGTTAAAAACAAAACGGGTTTATTAAAAGATATATTGAACGAACGGATTATGGTTCTCGACGGCGCGATGGGAAGCCTGCTCCAATCGTATAAACTTGAAGAAGCCGACTTCCGGGGCCGGCGTTTCGCCGACCATCCCCGGGATCTGCGCGGGGATTACGACATACTCTGCCTGACCTGCCCGGAAATCCTCTACGATATTCACCTTAAGTATCTCCGGGCCGACGCTGATATAACCAAAACGAATACATTCACCGCTTCTGCCATCTCCCAGGCCGATTACGGGGTTGGGGATCTGGCATACGAGATAAATAACGAAGGCGCCCGGATCGCCCGTAAAGCGGCGGATGAAATATCCGCTGAAACTCCCGAAAAACCCCGTTTCGTCGCTGGAAGTATCGGCCCTACCAACCGGACATGTTCTATATCGCCGGACATCAACCGCCCCGGTTTCAGGAATACCAGTTTCGATGAAATGCGCGCCGCGTATTACACCCAGGCGAAAGGATTGATTGACGGCGGGGTTGATATACTCCTGCTGGAAACTATTTTCGATACGCTGAACGCCAAGGCGGCCCTGTTCGCCATCGTGGAACTTTTCGATGAAACAGGCTCGAGCATCCCGGTTTGGATTTCCGGCACTATCACCGATTCCAGCGGACGCACCCTTTCCGGACAGACCACCGAAGCTTTCTGGAACTCATTGAGTCACGCGCAACCGCTATGCGTGGGGCTTAATTGCGCCCTCGGCGCCGAAACCCTGCGTCCATTTATTGAGGAATTATCATCAATTGCCGGCACATACACTTCACTGCACCCCAACGCGGGGCTTCCCAATGAATTCGGCGGTTATGATGATACCCCGGAATACATGGCCGGCGTTTTAAAAGAATTCGCCGAAGCCGGTTTTTTAAATATCGCCGGCGGTTGTTGCGGGACAACTCCAGAGCATATCAAAGCTATAGCCGAAGCGGTCGAAGGCATAAAACCGAGACGCGTTCCACCCATCGAACGCCATTGCCGATTGAGCGGACTGGAACCATTGACCATAAAACCGGAGTCTTTGTTCGTCAATATTGGAGAACGAACGAATGTTGCCGGCTCTAAAAAGTTTGCCCGGCTGATTAAAGAGGGCGACTACGAGAAGGCGCTGGAAGTAGCCCTGCAACAGGTGCGCAACGGCGCCCAGATGATAGATGTAAACATGGATGAAGCCATGATTGACTCTGCCGATGCTATGGAAAAGTTCCTAAACATGGCAGCTTCCGAGCCGGAAATCACCAGGGTGCCTATTATGATAGATTCCTCGAAGTGGGAAGTTATCGAGCGGGGATTAAAGTGTATACAGGGAAAGGGAGTGGTAAATTCAATAAGCCTGAAGGATGGCGAGGATGAATTCCTTCGGCGCGCCCGCGTTATACGCCGTTACGGCGCGGCCGCCATCGTTATGGCATTCGATGAACGCGGCCAGGCGGATACCTATGAACGCAAAATGGAGATATGCAAACGGTCATATCAGTTACTGACAGAATCGGCGGGATTCCCGCCCGAGGATATTATCCTCGATCCCAATATTTTCGCTATCGCCACGGGAATGGATGAACATAACAACTATGCCGTTGATTATATTAATGCCTGCAGGGCTATCAAGGAAACTCTCCCCCACGCTTTGGTCAGCGGCGGCGTCAGCAACCTTTCGTTTTCATTCCGGGGCAACAATGCCATACGCGAAGCTATGCATTCGGTTTTCCTCTATCATGCCATCGATGCCGGTATGGATATGGGTATCGTCAATGCCGGCCAGCTCGCGGTCTACGATGAAATCCCATCCGATATCCTAAAAGTGGTGGAGGATGTGGTTCTTAACAGGCGCAAAGACGCCACCGAGGAGCTGATAGAGCTCGCCGGAAGAGTCAAAGGAACCAAAAAGAAAGCAAAGGAAGATTTGAGCTGGAGGGAACAGCCGGTTGCCGAAAGATTAAAGCATGCCCTGCTCAAAGGCATCACCGACTATATCGAGGAGGACACCGAGGAAGCCTATCAAAAATTAGGAAGCGCCCTGCCGGTTATCGAAGGTCCCCTGATGGACGGTATGAACGTGGTCGGGGATTTGTTCGGCGACGGCAAAATGTTCCTTCCCCAGGTGGTTAAAAGCGCGAGGGTAATGAAAAAATCGGTAGCGGTTCTTGAGCCGTATTTCGATAAAGACAAAACCAACTCCGGCAGGCAGTCCAACGGCACGATCCTCCTGGCGACTGTCAAGGGAGATGTTCACGATATCGGCAAAAACATAGTCGGCGTGGTCCTTGGGTGCAACAATTACCGCATAATCGACCTCGGAGTGATGACTCCCGCGGAAAAAATTATCCAGACTGCTATCGATGAGAACGCCGACATCATCGGTTTAAGCGGCTTGATAACCCCTTCGCTTGATGAAATGGTGCATGTCGCTAAAGAAATGCAGAGAAAAGGGTTCAAGATACCTTTATTGATAGGCGGCGCCACAACATCCAAAGCTCATACGGCGGTTAAAATAGAGCCGTCCTACGGCAACGGGGTTGTGCACGTTCCCGACGCGTCCAGAAGCGTGGGGGTGGTTAATAACCTCATCAGTCGAAATGCCCGCAAGGAATTTCTATCCAAAATCAGGGAAGATTATCAACAGGTGAGGTTTCAACATGAACAGCGCCACGGAAGAACACAACTGCTTCCCCTGGAGCAGGCAAGAAGCAACAGGCAACCTGTCAACTGGAGCAATTACGTACCGGCCGCGCCTGAAGCGAAAGGCATTAGCCGTTTCGGGGAATATCCGGTAAACGAGATCATACCATATATTGACTGGACCATGTTTTTCCTGGCCTGGAAAATGCATTCGACATATCCGAAAATATTCGAAGATGAAAAATACGGCAAACAGGCGCGGGAGCTTTTCGATGATGCCCATCAGCTATTGAACAAAATCGCTAAAGATAAATCGATAAAGGCCAGCGCGGTCGTCGGGCTTTTTCCGGCTAATTCGTCCGGGGATGACATCCAAATATATTCCGATGAAACCCGGACGGAGGTTCTTACCACCCTCCATTTCCTCCGGCACCAGAACCAGCCGCTCCCTGGAAAATATAATCTCTCCCTCGCCGATTTCGTTGCTCCTGCTGATTCAGGCGTAAAGGATTGGATGGGCGCGTTTATAACCACCGCGGGTATAGGCGCCGGCGAATTGGCGGAAAGGTTCCAGAGCGATAACGATGATTACAGCAGTATTATGGTAAAGGTTCTCGCCGACAGGCTCGCCGAAGCGTTGGCGGAGTTAATGCATGAAAAAGTGCGCAGGGAACTCTGGGCATACGCGCCCGATGAGAAATTGGCCAATGAAGAACTGATAAAGGAAAGATACCGGGGTATACGGCCGGCCCCCGGTTACCCGGCATGTCCCGATCATACCGAAAAATGGCTTTTATTTGATTTGCTCGATGCCGATAAAAATATTGAGGTTTCATTGACCGAAAGTTGCGCTATGATTCCCGCCGCTTCGGTCAGCGGGTGGTATATCGCTCATCCGCAGTCGCGCTATTTCAGTGTCGGCAAAATCGGCAGGGACCAGGTTGAAGATTACGCCGCCCGCAAGAACATGGATATCAAGCAGGTTGAAAAATGGCTCAAACCCAACCTCGCTTATAATACGGATAATGGGAACACAGCGGTTTTAAAGGATTCAAAACTTAGCAAACAGGGATAGAATATAATTATTATGTACGTTTCCGAACATCTTGACAGGGCTAAAAACCCTCTCTTCAGTTACGAGATTATTCCTCCATACCGGGGGAAAAGCGCTAAAGAACTTTTGCAGATAGTCGAGCAGATACTCCCCTTTGAACCCCCGTTTATCGATGTTACCAGCCATACCGCTGAGGCATATTATGAAGAGCTGGAAAACGGGATGATAAAAAGGCATATCCGCAAGAAAAGACCGGGTACGATAAGCCTGTGCGGAATCATCCAGAACAGGTACAACATAGATACAGTGCCCCATATCCTCTGTCATGGTTTCACCAAGGAAGAGACCGAGGATGTGATGATAGAGCTCAATTTCCTGGGCATCCATAATGTCCTGGCTATTCGGGGAGATGAATCAAACTATCGCAAGCCGAGGAATAACGGCTCGGTTAACTATTACGCGGTGGACCTCGTTGAACAGCTGGTGGACTTGAAAAAGGGCAAGTATTTAGAGAATATATCCAATTCGGAGCCGATACCGGTATGTATCGGCGTGGGAGGTTATCCGGAGAAACATTACGAATCGCCGAATATCGATATCGATATTCGTATGCTTAAAAAGAAAGTTGAAGCAGGGGCTGAATATATAGTAACCCAGATGTTTTTCGATAACAAACGCTTCTTTGATTTCGTTGACAGGTGTCGCCAGGAGGGGATAAACGTCCCCATCATTCCGGGGATAAAGGTGCTGAAAACCGTAAACCAGTTAAAGAATCTGCCCAAGTTTTTTCATGTCAATCTCCCCCTTCCGCTCGTAGAGGAAATCCAGAGTAATCCCAAACACGTCAAAGAGATAGGGGTTAACTGGACAACCAAACAATGCAAGGAGTTACTCGAGTATGGCGTTAATTGTATACATTTTTACATAATGAATGATGCTTCTGCCGTTATAAATGTAATAAAAAACTTGTAATTGCCGCGGCGCTTTTATTATTTTAGTTGAATTCTATCATCATTGATGGAGGTTATCTGTGGCAGAACCCGAAAACTCCTTCCCGAGCGGTGAGGAGGAATTACAAATTATATTTGACTCGGTCCCGGCGATGATTTTCTACAAGGATAGGGAAAATCGTCTGGTGAGGGTCAATCAATTATATTGCAGAACTCTCGGTTTGGACAAAGATGCCATCGAGGGAAAATCGGCATTCGAATTGACTCCCAACAGGGAGCTGGCCGAGACGTACTGGAAAGATGATAAAGAAATAATCGAAACCGGTGTACCCAAGCTCAATATTGTTGAGCCACTTATCACCGACGAATCACGCTGGTTCCGTACATATAAAATTCCTTATCGGGATAAAAACGGGGAAATCATTGGTATTATCGGCTTTTCAATTGATATCACCGATACCGTAAAAGCAGAAAAAGCTCTACGCGAAGCGCAAAACACTCTTGAAAAAAGGGTTGAGGAACGTACCGAAGAGTTAGCAAGGTCTAACGAAGAATTACAAAGGGAGATAGCCGAGAGAAAGAAGGCCGAGGAAGAACTAACCAAATCCAAGCAGATGCTTGAAAAAACATTCAGAAGCCTTCTGGATGCCATCTTTATCCTCGATGCCGAATCATCCCGCATAATAGAATGCAACGCGGCGGCGGCGGTTACATTCGATTACCCGCGAGAGGAATTGATAGGTAAAACTATAGATTTTTTGCATGTCAACGAACAATCGCTCGAGGAATTCAGGCAAATATTGCATAAGGCGATCGCGAAGGAGGGCTATTTATACCTTAAAGAATTTCGCATGAAACGCCAAAACGGCGAGGTCTTTCCCACCGAACACAGCGTAATTCCCATAGTGGATGAATCAGGTAAAACCTCCGAATGGGTCAGCGTCGTCCGGGACATAACGGAAAGCAAAAACGCCGAGATGCAACTAAAAGAATACAACGAGATGCTGGAAACCGAACGCGTGGCTCTCCGGGAGAAAAACACCGCCTTAAAAGAGATTCTTAACCAGATCGAAGATGAGAAAATTCAGATCGCCCAGAACTTGCAATCAAATGTTGACCGGGTGATTATGCCGCTTTTAAGGAAACTTGAGGACAGGATAGGCCAAACCGAGAAAGAATATCTTTTCCTGCTCAGGGAAAGTTTAACGGAAATCACGTCGCCTTTCATAAGCAAACTCGAAACCAGATTCCCCAAACTCACCCCCCGTGAAGCGGAAATTTGCAATATGATTAAAAACGGCATGAGTTCCAAGGAGATAGCGTTAACCCTGAATGCTTCTGTCAACACGATTAACAACCATCGTAAAAATATCCGCAGAAAATTGAATATTACCGATGAAAAAGCCAACCTCTGCTCCATTCTGAGGTCCCTGTAAATTACCCGAAAACCCGGAGGTTACACATATAACATAATGCGTGGCTATTTTAAATAGCTATAATTAGACCATTATATAATAATCGAGGTCTCTTACAAATTAGATAAACTATCCGATTACTTATAATGACGGTTATAAATATGGGAAAATGGGATTATGGCAAAATAAATCGAAAGATAAA
>WJIJ01000176.1 GCA_014730345.1 Candidatus Zixiibacteriota bacterium
ATGGCTTCCAAGATACGCGTTTTCATCGCCGAAGATAATATACTCCTGCGCAAAGGAATCGTCGCCCTCCTCGCCGAAGAGGATAGTATCATGGTCGTCGGCGAAGGCGGTGACGGCGATGCCGCCGTGGAGATGGTCGCCGCCCTCAAACCTAACCTGGCCATGGTCGGGCTTAACCTGCCCCCAACCGGCGGCGTTAGCGCCGCCAAGCGTATTCGTTCACGTACTCCCCTGACAGATGTTCTTATCCTCAGCCCCTATAAAGATGAAAGCCAGCTTCGCGACGCGCTGGAAGCCGGCGCCAGAAGCTTCCTCCTCCGCAACTGTTCCTACGATGAGTTGATTCACGCCATCCGCCATGCCGCCCGCGGCGATTACTATTTCAGCGGCCCGGTGGGCAAGGACCTTGTCGATGAATATATCAAACCGCTGACCGATGAAAACCGCACCCCGGGCACCATGACCGAACGCGAGCGAGAGATAGCCATTCTGCTGGCCAACGGCTACAGCACCAAAGAAGCGGCGGAAAAACTGCATATCAGCCCCAAAACCGCGGAAACCCACCGCGCGTCGATAAGCAGGAAACTGGGGGCGAAAAATGTTACCGATATCGTTAAATACTGCATCCGCCACAAGCTAATCGACTCCTGATAGCGATAAGCCCTTTAAAAACAGGCGTTTTCAGAGAATTACATACTATTCCATCCCAAGATGGGGATAAATATGTATTGCCTTTGGAAAATTTAGCAATATTATGTATTTTTTAAGTGAAAAGCTTCACAAATAAATTTGCTAAGGATTCGTGATTAGAAATCATAATTGTATAATTTTAAAGCGGATAACTCAAACTCGGGAAAAGTTGACATAATTACCCGAATAAAAAATACACCATAAAATAATCAAAACCTTAAAGGAGTAGTGTGATGGCAAATTTCGCCGAAGAGACAATGGCATGGGTAAAAGAGAAATATCCTGCCGAAGCAGAATTTCATCAGGCGGTGGAAGAAGTAGTTGAATCATTAAGTCTGGTACTGGAAAGAAATCCGGAATACCGCAAGGCTAAAATTGTCGAGCGGATAATTATACCTGAAAGAGCTATAATGTTTCGCGTACCCTGGGTTGACGACAATGGCGATGTACAGGTAAACCATGGTTTCCGTGTAGAAATGAACAGCGCCATTGGCCCCTACAAAGGAGGCCTTCGTTTTCACCCGACGGTAACCCTGGGAATGCTCAAGTTTTTGGCTTTCGAGCAGGTATTTAAAAACAGCCTGACCACCCTGCCCATGGGCGGCGGTAAGGGCGGCTCCGATTTCGACCCAAAGGGTAAAAGCGATATCGAAGTTATGCGTTTCTGCCAGAGCTTTATGAGCGAGCTTTTCCGCCACATCGGTCCGAACACCGACGTACCCGCCGGCGACATCGGCGTGGGCGGGCGTGAGATAGGTTATCTCTTCGGCCAGTACAAGAAACTCCGCAATGAGTTCACCGGCGTTCTTACCGGTAAAGGCCTCAATTATGGCGGTTCCTTGATCCGTCCCGAAGCCACCGGTTACGGCGCGGTTTATTTCGCCGCGGAGATGCTTACCACCCGTAATGAAACCCTCGAAGGCAAGACCTGCCTGGTCTCCGGCAGTGGTAACGTCGCCCAGTTCACTACTGAGAAGATTAACGAACTCGGCGGCAAAGTGGTTACCCTGTCCGACTCCAGCGGCTATATCTATGATGAAGCCGGTGTCGATGATGAAAAGCTGAAATTCGTCATGGACCTGAAGAATGTCCGCCGCGGCCGTATCAAAGAATATGCCGACAAGTACAATGTACCATTTGCCCCGAACGATCCCAACAGCGACTTCAATCCGCTCTGGAATCACAAGGCCGACTGCGCCTTCCCCAGCGCCACCCAGAATGAAATCAATGCCAAGGATGCCCAGAACCTGCTGAATAACGGTGTTTACGTGGTATCCGAAGGCGCTAACATGCCCACCGTTCCGGAAGGCGTTAAACTGTTCCTCGATGCCAAGATACTTTACGGTCCCGGCAAAGCGGCCAACGCCGGCGGCGTAGCCACTTCCGGGCTGGAAATGAGCCAGAACAGCCTGCGTTATTCCTGGACTCGCGAAGAGGTCGACGCCAAGCTTCATAACATAATGAAAGCTATTCATAAAGCTTGCGTGGAAGCGGCTGATGAATACGGCACCCCGGGCAACTATGTTAACGGCGCTAACATCGCTGGTTTCATCAAGGTTGCCGATACGATGCTCGATCAGGGCGTTGTATAATTTAATATGCTGCATTTTCCTGAAGGCGGGTCCAGTGCCCGCCTTTTTTATTTTGGCAGGTTTTACGGGGACCGGAATAGCGCCCATCAAAAAAGTCCACCAATTTTACAAAAAAAATTTTAAAATAGGTTAATTTTAACTTGCGCCGTATAAGAGATTGTGATAAAATGCACAACTAAATTTTGCAGAAATTTGAGGTTTTGAGAAATATTACTGATAAGCTAAAGAGGTGCTTAAGGTTAATGTTACATTAGCCGAATAGAATATTAAGGATGATAAATTAAGGGAATAGGGTCAATTCAACCACTTTAAAATCTAATCAACCGAAAAGCATTTAACCTTACATCATGGGATCACAGCAGATACATAGATTGAGCGATAACGTTTAGTAGGAAGGAGGTGAATGAAAGAATACAGCAATAGTTGCTTTTTAAATTTAGTAAGCAAATTAACTTGTTTGATAATTAATAGCACAGGAGAATCAAAATGAAGAAGTTCGTACTTTTAACCTTAGCCGCTACTCTCTTAATGTTCGCGTCCGCGAACGCCCAGGAAGGTCCCGTATACAAAGGTACCTGGATTGTCGATGGAAATGCTTCTTTCTACAGTGCCAGTGGCGACCTCTACAAGCCCGGCGATGACGGTCAGACCTGGATCAACTTCTCACCGGAAGTAGCTTATTTCGTAATGAACGGCCTGGCCGTTGGTTTAACCCTTGACTTCTCTTCCTGGTCTCAGGGCGATGCCAAAAGCAACGAATTAGGTATCGGCCCCATGGTGTCTTTCTATTATGACATGGACAAGACCAAAGACGAAGCCAAAGGCAAGCTCTTCCCGTTCGCCAGCGGCGCTTTCGAGTACATGAGCACTACCACCAATAGCGGCGCCCCGAATGCTGACGATTATAAGTACACCATGACCCGCATTAAGTTCAAAGGCGGCATCCTTTACATGCTTTCCAATGCCGTTGGAATTAATGCCAACCTGCGTATTGACCTTGACAGCAAAAAGCAGACTGACCCGGTTGAGAGCGATTCCGTAAGCGGAACCCGCTTCGGCGCTGAAGTTGGTATCACCGCCTTCTTGTGGTAGATTAAATAAGAAATAATCGACTTGATTATATTCCTTCGGGGAAGCCTCGGCTTCCCCGTTTTTTATTGGGGCTCCGCTTTCAAAATCAAAATCGGAATTAAATATTGCCTATCAAGTCGAATTTGGGCTTGAGTACTTCCCTGCCCGGTTCCCAGCTCGCGGGGCAAACCGAATCCGGGTTTTCCCGGACAAATTTCGCCGCCTGGAATTTTCTCAGGATTTCCCTCGCGCTCCTGCCTATGCTGTTATCGTGAATTTCCAAAGATTTCAGGATACCATCGGGATCGAAGATAAAAGTGGCTCTTAGTGAAAGCCCTTCATCCTCGATATAGGTGCCGAAGAGCCTGCACAGCTTGCCTGCGGGATCGGCGAGCATGGGATAATCCACTTTCTTGATTGCCGGGGATACATCATGCCACGCCTTATGTACGAATGCCGTATCTGTGCTGACGCTGATAATTTCCGCGTCCGATTTCTTGAATAACTCGTAATGTTCCGCCGCCTCCTCCAGTTCAGTGGGGCAGACAAACGTGAAGTCCGCCGGGTAAAACAACATTACCAGCCATTTACCCTTGTAATCTCCAAGGTTAACTTTTTTTATTTCGTTTTCATGGAATATCTCGAATTCCATTTCAGGTAATTTATCCCCTATTTTCATTTAAAATCTCCTTTGTTATTCGTTTCCGCTGGTTGATTTATCTTTAAGGAGTTCATTATCAATCGCCTGTTTGATTTTCTCTTTTGATGCCGCTCCCTGGAGCACGACCGGTTTATCATCCATCGGACAAAGCACCATCGTGGGCAGGTTGCTTACTCCCAGCTCCTGGGTTAATTCCTTTTCCTCCCGTATATCCACCCGGTAAAATGCGATCATACCGGAATAAGTTTCAGATAGTTCCCGCAGAATAGGGTCTACGGCCTGGCAGGGGGCGCAGGTATCGTCGTGGAAATCAATCAGGCACGGTTTTTTACCCTGGTAATTCCACTCGTCTTTGGTTTCATAATCGAATATTTCCAACAGGAAGCTTTTTTTGGTTAGTTTATCCATAATTTAAACTCTATCACAAAATATCTATCTAAATTGCAAAGCGGATTATGCAAAAACACAACCCGCTTTCTAATTCTTCCAATACCAATAGTTAATACCGGAAAAAATGCCCTGCATCAGCCGCCGTGATCGAAAGGCATTACCTGACAACGCTCGAGATTTTGCTCGCTGAAGGGGCGATTGCGATCTACATTGGCCGCCGCTTCCTTGTCGCAAATCCAGGTGTTGCCTTCTTCGTCAACGAGTACCGAGAATTCGCGCGCGCTTTTCTTAAGTACTCCTCCGCCGAATACGGATTTCTTCTCTTCCATCTCTATTCTCCTGTTTTGATTATTATTTTTATTGAACCCGTTTTGATAATTTATCCAATTATCAACACAACAACCCGGATTTGCCGCCAAAGTTCCCGTAATTTTCCCGGACCAGGCGGAAAAAATGTCTACAGCTGTTTTGGAAAATATTGATTCAATATACTTGACTTTTCATATAAAGGTGTTATCTTTACAGGCGAGTGGCCGTAGGGTAAGATTTTATAAACAGCATCTTGAGAATTCATTC
>WJIJ01000177.1 GCA_014730345.1 Candidatus Zixiibacteriota bacterium
AATGTTATCGATGATAATCCCACGGTACCGAACATATTGTCTTTTATGCGGCGGGCGTAGTTCTCCTTACCCATTCCGCGGTAAAAGGCTATCTGGCGTTCTGTGCCGTCGATCAAGCCAAGAGGGTGCAGGGAAACATAGGACATCACCATCAAAAACAACGCCCATATCCCCGCGTTTTCCGGGCCGAGGAACCGCTTGTTGACCATACCAACGGCGAAAATAGTAAGTTGGTATATATAGGCGCAGGCAGTGTATAAGGACGCGTCGCGGATAATATCCGAAGAACTATCCTCCGCGGTCGTTATTTCCTGCTTCATCCTGTTAAGCGGTTGTTTGATTTCGGATACATTTTGCATAATAAACAGGGCGGAGACAAGACACCTCCGCCCTTAATACCCTACCCAATACTGTATTTCTGCTTCCCGGTTTAGAGGTTTCTGAAAACCGGCCAGACTACTTTGTCGCCAATCTCTTCATCCAGCTTGCCCAGCTTCAGAATTTCGCTTATAAATTCAAACGATTCCTCTATTGCTTTAATCGTGTAATCAAGGTCGCCATCGGTATGGCTGAAAGATACGTTCTGTACTCCCGAAAAGAGTATTCCTCTTTTTATGGTTTCCCTGAGGAACAGGCTCTTTAATGGATATGATACCTCCCCGTCATCATCCTGGAACGCGAATGCCGTATGGGGAGCCAGACCAATACATCTGCTTGGAATATTGTATTTCTCCGCCAGACGGTTGTATTCGGATTGCAGACGGCCCCCTACATTCCAAAGATGATCAATTACATTTTTTTCTTTCATCTCCCGGATAGTGGCTTTGCAGGCGGCCATGGAAACGGCTTCGCCGCCGAAGGTTGTAGAAAAGAAAGCTCTTTCGGCCGCTTTCATAACCTCCCATTTTCCGACCACAACCGACAGGGGCATGCCGTTAGCCATACCTTTGCCGAACGTTGCCATATCGGGGATAACGCCGTAATATTCCTGGGCGCCGCCCAGCGCCATCCTGAAACCGGTTACAATCTCATCGAAAATAAGCACCGATTTATAATGGTTGCATATTTCACGAACCTCTTCAAGGAAATTACCGCGTGGTTCCTCAACACATACCGGCTCCATTATAACACAAGCCACATCATCTGGATACTTTTCGAAAATTCTCTTCAGGCTTTCGATATCATTATATTCGAAGGTTTTGATAAGTTCGTTCATAACCTCCGGTATACCATCCCGGCGTTCGGTTGTAGTGGCAAACCACTCATGCCAGCCGTGGTAGCCCTGAGAAGCGACGATATTTCTGCCAGTATGCGCCCGGGCGATACGAACCGCCGCCGAAGTAACCTCCGAGCCGGTTTTCGAATATCTTACCGCTTCACAGCAAGGGATAACTTCTCTCAATTCCTCGGCGAGTTCGACTTCAAGGGGATGAATAAGCGAAAAAGTTATACCATCCTTTACCTGGCGTATTATCGCTTCGGTAACCGCCGGGTAATTATGCCCCAGCGTTATCGGACCTAACGCGAGCGGATAGTCTATATACTCGTTGCCGTCCACGTCGAAAACATGGCTTCCCTCGCCCCTGGCCAGGTAAATCGGCGAATAGCCCTGCACGAACTGGGTGGGACCCTTCGAGAGGGTTTGGGTGTGGCATGGGATCAGACCTTCCGACCGGCGCAGGTATGCCCTGGATTCTTCCAGCGACCTTTTATTAACTCCGGTCGATACGGTATCGGTCAATTGCATTTATATCCTCCGGTTCTAATTATATTCCTTTTCGGTTTGCCGTGCCGAGTTCTTTTTTTCTTCATCGGTCATTTTATGGCCTTCATTACGGGTATGCCCGGCATTTATGGCCATAAGTTCGGGTTGATTGCGGAGAAGCTCGAAAATCTCCTCCCGGCCGAAACATTCACCCGGCTTGTACAATGCCTTGTACACCTGGATTACAAATTCGAGATCATCGTAGGCATCGACGGTCCAGCGGAACTTGGAGCGGTTGATTCCGTCCGATACATTTCCGATACGGAAATCGCGTTCGTGTTTGTCAATATATGTGGTAACGTGTTCCCGGTCGCCCTGCTCCGATGCCAATTCATCGATTTTCTTGAGTACTTCCAACGGAAGAACTTCCACATCGAGTCCATCCGGGTAAGTAGGCGGATTAATATTACTGCAGTAATCATACTTATCCCGGTTATTCATGTATAACCCGATAACCTCGTCAACCAGTTGCGGGTCTATCAAAGGGCAATCTGAAGTCAACCTGACAATCACATCGACATCGAATTTCAAGGCGGTATTGAGATATCTGGAAAGCACATCGTCTATCGAACCCCGGTAGCAATCCACTCCCCAGATATCACACATAGACTCTATCCTGTCATCCTCCGGCGCCGTGGTTGTGGCGATAATAATCTTATCGAGTTTCTTGCAGTACCCGAGTCGTTCTAACATCAACTCGAGCATCGGCCGCCCGAGTATCGGCCGGAGCACTTTCTCCGGCAGGCGCGTTGAACCGATTCTTGCTTGTATTATAGCCGCTGTCATAATACCTCCGTTTCCTGTTCCTGTAATAATTAATAAGCCTCTTAACCGCGAAAACAACATCCTCGATATCCTTCTCGGACATCTTGGGAGTAAGGGGCAGGGAAAAGACCCTGTCGCCGATGAATTCCGCCCTGGGAAGCATCCCCGGCCGGTAACCGTACTTTTCGCGGTAAAATTCGTGCAGATGTACCGCCCGGAAATGAACCCCGATGCCGATATTTTCGGCGGTCAGCGCGTTCATCATTTCATCCCGGTTTACTCCCAGTACCTCCGGCCTTACCATGACCGGGTAGAGATGCCAGGCGTGTCTATCTGTTGAGTTACCTTGTGGGAGAATCAACTCCTCGAATCCTCCCAGTTCCTGCTGGTAGTAATCAGCGTATCTCTTTCGTATTTCTATGAACGCGTCGAGCTTCTTAAGCTGGTGAATTCCCAACGATGAGGCGATATCGGTGAGATTGTACTTGTATCCGGGCGAGATGACCTGGTAGTGTTTATTCCCATGCTTTGAATACCTCTGCCACGCGCCGAGATCCATACCATGCAGGCTCAACACTTTCATTCTTTCGGCGAGTTGTTTATCTCCCACGCTTACGAATCCGCCCTCGGCGGTGGCGATATTCTTGGTTACATAAAAAGAAAAACAGACCGGGTTATCACTCGCTCCGATTTTCCTTCCTTTATATTCACTCCCGATGGCATGGGCGGCATCCTCTATAACCGCCAAATTATGTTTTTCGGCAATCCTGTAAATCTCATCCAGATCACACGGCAATCCGGCGAAATGCACCGGGATCATCGCCCTGGTACGGGGAGTAATAAGCTGTTCGATATGCGCCGGGTCGATATTGAAACCATCCTTTTCAACATCGGCAAAAACCGGCGTCGCCCCCACATGTTCTACCACGTTAACCGAGGCGGCAAAAGTCATGGGAGTTACGATAACCTCGTCACCGGGGCCGATATTGAAAGTTTTTAATGTAAGGTGCAATGCCGCGGTACAGGAGTTGGTTGATACTCCATATTGGGCGCCGATATATTCGAGAAGCATCTTTTCGAATTTACGTGTTTTAGGGCCGGTCGAGATCCATCCCGATTTCAACGTATCCACCACTTCATCAATCTCCTCCTGTCCGATAAGCGGCGCCCCGAATATGATAAAGTCATCACTGCTTCGCACGGGGTCTCCCCCGAACTTCGCCGGCAGTGATTCGTTATCCTTTAGCCTGTAATCCGAAGTTTGTTTCGATGTTTTCAAGATGAATCTATTCACTATACCCCCTCGTATATTTTGGGTTGTTCTTCTATATCAGCAAAACAGTCGCCTTTAACAATATCCCACTTGTTTGCGCACTCGAATTCGAGAATCCTTAATGTCCCGCTTCCGGTAGCGACTTCCAATCCGCTCCGTTTATATTTTCCGAGAACCGTGCCTGGAGCGACATCGAATGAAAACGGGTCGGCAAGCTCAGACTCCCATATAGTTACATCACTGCCGTTTATCATACTTCCAACCCCGGAAAAAGGACGAGAAAAAGCGCGTATCTGGTTGTGTATCTCAAATGCTGTCCGGTGCCAGTTAACAATGTTCAGCATGTCGAAGTCGCGTTCCCATATTTTTCTCCAGGTTGCTTCGCTCCTTGTAAATTCTATATCGGGATTAAACATTTTCCGTAAATTTTCCTCAATGATCTGTTCCCCCAGCTCCGCGCATCTTACGCTTACTGTATATCCCGTGTCATCGAAAAACACCGGGGTCCCGGCTTCATCAATGATACCCAAACTGCCGCTGAAGGAATTTATTGAACACAGGTTAACGCGTATATCGGTTTCTCCGTTTATCATCGCCCTTTGCACGGGATGAGTCCCCGCGTATTCCGGGAGTTTGCCGAAATGTATGTTTAGCCACTTGAAATCCCTGTTTTCGAAAAGCCCGTCAGGAGGATACCTGTCGAGATTCACCGAAAGCACAAAACTCGGGTTGTTGAGTTCCACCGCGGCTACCAGTCCTTGATCGCTTATACCCGGGTCAATCGCCTGGATATCGAAACTGTGATTACGGAAGAATTCAATGAGCTTCGGTTGAACAAATCCATCCGCCAATAAAAATAGTTGGGTGTTCATCCTTGAACTAAGCGGATTCATCAGATTAATCGTCCTGTTGTTTTATTTATCTCCATCCGGATACGATTTCGATACCTGTCATCTTACCTGTATTTCTAAATATTCCTATATCTTGTTATCGGCTCACAAGCGAACTTTCATCAAACCAGCCGTACCTTCAACCTGTCGAAAACCGCTGGTTCACCATTCGCCTCTGATGCCCTTGTAATCTTAATCAATCCATCCCCGCACAAAACTAAGGGTTGGTTGCCATTGATATTAAAAATCTTCCCCGGCTGATTAAGCTCGAACTTATACTTCCCCGCCAGTACTTCCACTTCTTCCACCACAATTTCCCTGCCGTCGTATCTGGTTTTAGCTCCCGTGAAAGGGAAACCGAGCGCGTCGACAAACCTCTTTATATATTCGGCATCCATCGACCAGTCTATAAACATATCTTCGGGACCGCGCCAGATACTGTAGGAAGCTATATTGCCCTGAGACTCATCCTGTAATGAATAATCGGGAAACAATTCATCCTCGATTATTTCCTTTATTATCACGCTATAACCCTCGGCAACCTTTTTATAAGCCTCTTCTAACTTGATCGGGTATGTAATCGGTATCTTATGCCGTGAATAAATCGGACCGGTATCCATGCCTTCATCGGGGACAAAACCTGTTGCCCCGAGATATTTCTTGCCCGATAGAAGTGCGGTTACGGTGGGGCACCATCCCCTTAATTCCGGGAGATATGAATCATGCAGGACCACGAACTTATCATCGCATTCATCGATTAGATACTGCCATCCGACCACGAAAACCCTGTCAACATCTTTGAAAGCATCGCCGTTCAAGGACTTGCGGGGGATATAGTCAATTTCTTTTTCTCTGCAGGTTTCTTTGATTATTTTGGAGGAATTATCGCGAGTGCCGCGGACTTTATAGGAGCTTATAAAAAGTATGTCGATACCCGGGTAGTCAAGCAAATAGGGTAACAGCAGGATTCCCTTGTAGCCCGCAAGCAATAAACCGGCTTTAACCGGTTTATCCAAACTCTTATAATCCTTTTTAATTAATTCGAGTTGACCTGTCTCACCGGCGGGAAGTTGAACGGGGTCCGCGGGTTTCGCTTCTGGTGCTCTAATTTTGTCGGCAGTGTCCTGTCCCAACGGCAAACCTCGACTATACTTTGGTTAATTCAGATACCTTCACTCTTGCTTTTGAAACCTGGAAACGATGATTTGCCAGGGTATTTATTATCTCAGCCACCCTGCGCAATCCTTTCCCGTCTACCAATCCCGCCGCGGTTTCGGAAAGATTCTTTCTCTTATCATAATCATCGATCAGGGCTTTAACTTGCGATGATACAAATTCGTCATCTACCTTTTCGCCCAGGCCGAGATTTATGGCCGCTCCTTTCGATTGGAATTTGGCCGCGGTGCCCACCTGGTGGTCATACTGGCAAAGCACCATCGTCGGTAATCCGCAATGCATCGACTCGTAGAGCGTAAGCCCGCCGGCAACAATGGAAATATCCGACTTTTTTAATAAATATCCGATATTAGAGGTTTCACGTACAATATCCAGCCGGCGGATATTACTTCCCGAAGCTATCCCCAGCAGTTTTTCTTCATTATTATACGACCTTCCTACAAGAGCGGTAACTTCCAGCTTCTCATCGAGCAATGTCAGGCTCCGCAGAGCTTTGGCAGTAAGGCCGCCGAAATCAAAGCCGCCGAAACTTAGAAATACTTCCTTAACTTCATCTTTGATAACCTTGGCGGATTCTTCCCCTGAGGCTAAAATAACGAAGTCTTCACCATTGAATTCGGCGCGCTCATCCTCAAGGATAGAATTAATTCCGCAACTTGCGTAATCAAGCCCCATACCGAGGTCATCCATCGTAATCGTTGGAATCGCCGGCGCCTGGTCATGTAATAACTTGAGGAATTTGCCGCCGTTATCGAGCATATCCACGACAACGAGCTGGGGATTAACCCTTTTGACTATCCTCATTGCCGGCGTCTCCCAATCGGATACCGGGGGCAAAAGGTGAACTGCGAAACGATGATGCAATACCAACGGCGGTTCCCCGTCAAGGTCACGGATAATAAACCGGCTGTTAACCTTGTAGGTATCCCGGAGATAAATCGCCAGGTTAAGACATCGCCGTATATGCCCGGTCCCGGTCTCAGGAAGATTCCCCCCGTCGCATCTGAAAATTACGGTAGGTTCGGTTAACCGGTTCATTCGCTGGGCCTCCTGAAAACAAGCGTTGGGCGTTCGGTCTCAATCAACGTCAGTTCGTTCTCGCCCATAATCATTTCCACTTCTCTTATCTCATTTACCATCTTTCTCAAATCTTCGACATCGGCGGAAAGCTTATGGTCCGGTCCATCCGCATTTTTATCGAGTGTGAAATGTTTTTCGATAACCTGGGCTCCAACCGCCGCCGCCAGCACCGGTACCTTAACCCCCAGGGTATGATCAGAATACCCTACAGGCCCCGAATAAAGCGATTTCAATGTATTTATTACCCTGAGATTAGCATCGCTTATCTCGGTAGGATATGCGGATACGCAATGAAGCAATGCGAAGGGTAACAGGTTACTGGAAAATATCTCTATCGCGTTGCGCACTTCCGCCTCGTTAGCCATTCCGGTGGAACATATAACCGGCTTACGGCTCTCGCTTACCGAGCGAAGCAGGCTCTGGTTGACGATATCGAACGACGCTATCTTGTAGCCGGGTACGTTTAACTCCTCTAACATGGCTACCGATTCAGCATCGAAGGGAGTGGAGAAAAATTCTATACCACACGATTCGGCGAGTTCCTTCAGCCTTCTATGTTTGGTCTCATCGAGTTCACATTGCTTTAAGATGTCGAATACCGGGCTGTCCGCCGGAACCCTCTTCTCGGTTACATAAGTTTGAAATTTTACCGCGCTTGCCTGGCATTCGGCCGCTTTCCGAATCATCTCCTCGGCTACCCCTATATCGCCTCCGTGGTTTATACCGCATTCAGCGATAATAAAAACAGGCTCGCCCTTCCCTATCCTGCGTTTGCCAAAATTAAATGTTTCCGAAACAGGCTGGTACCAGGTAACCCGAGATTCGGTCTTATTGTAGGTTATTTCCGACACGAAATTCCTCCTTAGTTTTCATCAACGAGCGGTCCATCCGCCGTCCACCGGAAGATTTACCCCGGTAATATATTTTGATGCGTCAGAAGCAAGGAATACTCCCACGCCCTTTAAATCATAACTATCGCCCATCCTGCCCAGGGGGGTTTTAGCGCAGTAACGCTCTATGAATTCGGGCGCCTGACCGGCATAGAATCCGCCGGGACTTATGCAATTGGCCCGGATATTGTACTCGCCGAGGTAACTGGCAAGATACCGGGTAAAGTTGATCATACCGCCCTTGGCCGCGGCATAAGCGGCGCTTGAATTCAAGCCCGAATCTCCGTATATACTCTGGTCCGCGCCAACCATCCCATAAATTGAACCGATATTAATGATAGAACCGCCGCCATTGCGCTTCATAAACGGGAGTACCTGCTGGACCAGCATGAAACTGCCCTTCAGGTGTACATCAAGTACCTTTTCGAACTCCTCCGGTTTCATTTCCTCGAGAGGCATGAAATAGGTCATCCCGCCGTTGTTTATCAAAATATCCAACCGCGAATACTTTTTCCTTATGGCATCGAACATCCAGTACACAGATTCCGCATCGGTCAGCTCCGACCGATAGCAGGATACCTTGTATTTCATATCCTTAAGTTCGTTCTGGCGTTCTACCAGCTCCGGCTCACGGATATCGGTAAGGATAATTTCCGCGCCCGCTTCAGCAAGCCCTTCGGCGAACTGTTTGCCGAGTTGCCCGGCTCCGCCGGTAATCAAGGCGACTTTGCCGGTAAGGTCATACAGTTCCTTCAGGGATGGCAGGGTTTCTTTGGAAATTTTAATAGTACGCGCTTGCTCAACAGTATTTGCCATTTTACACCTGTGGTTCGTTTGATGTTTCCTTTTTCCTGGTCGCTATACTGAATATTCGATTCCGGGCATTGTTGTATCTCAGTATCAATTTACGATACTCTTCATCTTTATCGTCAATATCCTCGAAATACTCCAGTACCATGGCAAAAGCAATTCCCATCACCAATCCTCCCAGCATCGCCAGCATCATTATTTTTACCCTTTGGGGCTTGCTCTTCTCGGCGGGAGGAGCGGCTTCATCGAGCACATTGACCGCCGGAATAGACTTTTGCTCGTCGATTTTCGCAATCTCGTATTCTTTGGTCAATGTTAAAAATACCTGCTCCTGGATCTTAACTTCGCGGGTTAGTCTTCCCTGTTCCATTAATAGCTCGGGCGAATTGCCGATGCGAAGATTCGATTCCCGGAATTCCTTAAGCCGGTTCTCCGCCTTTACCAGTTCCTGTTTGGTTTCCTCGAGACGTTCCTCGATAAATTCCCGGTTCTCCTTAGCCCTGCTGTTTCTTAACTTAAGGTTGAATTCCTTTAATTCTTCGACATAGGCATTGGCGATATCCGCCGCGAGCTGAGGCTCTTCCGCCTGGGTTTGTATTGTAATAACATTGGTCTTCCTGTCGGTAACTATGTCGGTGCCTCCAGCAAGTTTCTTCAAACCGTAATGCTCAACCTCGAGAGGGCTGTCCGATTTGATATTGTAAATCTCGTATAAAGGTCTTCTGTCACCGTATTTATGAGTGTAAAACTCCCGCTTGAGTATCCGCGATTGAATATGACGGCTTTTCAAAATAGCGGGATATAGCGCGTGGGGACCGGATTTAGTAAAAGAACCTAAACCCAGTCCCTTGGCCATATCGGCAAGGTCGCTGAGTCCCGCGAGTCCGCCGTTGCCGGATTGTTGGAATGGCATTATACTCGCGTATGATTCAAAAACATGGGGCGCGGTAAGGCAGTAGGTTAAAGCGCCGGCGACAATCACGGTACCTACGAGCGCGATCGTCTTCCACCTCCTCAGTATCACATTCAGGTAGTGAAAGATTAATTGTTCTGGAGATTTAATATTTTTTGCTAAGCCCATTTCATTACCTTGTAGATTGCTTGATAAGGAATACGGTTGTAGCCGCTGAGGATACGATACCTATAATACTGGCAACATCCTTCAACGTCTGGCTGTGGTCTTTCTCGAGTTTTTCAGGTACGATAATCGTCGAACCGGCATCAGGTTTTACCGTGGCCAGGGTTTTCGGTCTTTTCACCATTCCGTTAGCCATCACCACGCTGACCTTGCCCTTGTCGGCCGCCGGTTTAGCGCCTCCGGCCTGCTCAATATAATATTTGAAGTCCTTTCCCTTTACGTAAAGAACCGCGGTAGGATAGTTTACTTCCCCAACAACCTTCACCGTTTTTGGCTCCTCGGGAATCAGCAGTTCATCTCCCTCCACCAGTTTGAGATTGTATTTGCTGTCATGGTCCTCAAGAACTTCCTTCAGGTCGATCGCCAGCCTGCCGGTATTGTTTTTATTTCGGGTAAACACCGCCGCCGCGGGATAAGCAAAATCGGTCAATCCTCCGGCGCGCTGGATTAGATCCAAGAGGGTCTCATCATCGCTTTTCAATGTATATTCCCCGGGAAATTTCACTTCGCCCCGGATTGACACATTCTTTAACGGCTCCCAACTCGGGCATTTGCGCACGAATACCCGGTCATGTTTCTGCAAATCGATTATTTCATCGCCTTTGCCATCCAGATACTCCGGCGTTGTGGGAATTTTTATTATTTTGGTGTTGCTGCCTGATCCATATTCCAACAACCGCGAGACTTCTATGGTATCCTTATAAGCACAATCTTTGAATCCCCCGGCCATTACTATTAAATCCCTGAGTCCCATTCCTCCGTATAGGTTATATTCGCCCGGCTCCCATACCGAACCGGAAATATTAACAGTGTACCTCTGTTCGAAATCCCATATTGAATAGACCCTGACGCTGTCCCGCGGAACCAGGGAAATGTCCTGGCGGTTAAGGCCATTAAGAGCGTCTTTCAAGTTGAAAGATACAATATCAACCGACTCATCATCATTGGTACGTATAACATGGCCGTAATCCCAGTAAACATCACCCTTAAGGCTGTCGGCTTCCCTGATCAGGTCGCTGAGTTTCATACCGGACCGCAACTCGTAACGACCCGGCTTGCGCACGACATCGCCGGCAATGTATACGCAGTTTTTTAATTCATCCCCGACCGGGAAAACCATTATGGAATCATTATCGAATATTTCCACTACTTCCCTGCCGGCAAGCACATCTTCGAGATTGACATCGACAGTCTGCCGTTCATCGCGAACATTCTCTCCCCTGTACTCGAATGGAACCACCCTTGTAATCTGGGCTCGTTTTAAATACGCGGTGCTTTTTAGCCCCCCGCAATGGGCAAGAAGATCCTTAAGCGTTTCCTTATCCTGGATTTCATAAATACCGGGCCTCTTGACCTCTCCGGCTATGGTCGAACGCTCTCCGACAGTGCCCACGAAAATAATATCACCGTTTTCAAGGCGCACATCATCAGAATTATCGCCGCCGAGAAGGTAGTCATAGAGGTCGAAAGCGGCTATCAGCTTGTTGTTGCGCATAATCTTGATATTGCGCATTGTGCCGTCATAGGTCGGCCCGCCGGCATAATATAGTGCGTTGAAAGCGTTTGAAACCGCGCTGATAGTGTACCCGCCGGGACGTTTCACCTCGCCCATCAGAAAAACTTTCATGCTCCGCAGTTTGCCCAATGACACATCAACAAATGTCGTCGATTTTCCCGGGGATTTCTTTATTCCGGAGTAAATTTTTGAAAGCCGGTTGGTTACCTTATCACGTAAGCCCTCGATGGTCAGTCCGTTTACCAGCATACGCCCCGCGTCGGGCAGGAGTAAATACCCCTCTCTGCTAACTTTCAGCGATTCATGGATTTCGGTATCACCCCAAACAGTTAGTATCACCTCATCGCCGGGCCCCACAAGGTAATCCTCCGACACCGGTCCATAATCCGGAGGCTGGAAAGTGCCCGGAATCAGGTTGAAAATATCATAACCGAAAAATCTAATTGTATCCTGGAGCGAATCCTCCAGCACCAGCAGGGAATCAAGGTAGAATTCAAGGGAATCCCCCTCAGAATACAACTCCTGCCTGCCCAGATCAGCCGTATCGGAAGGAAGTACGCTGAATTTCTTCTTGTTCTTTTTAAGCAGGCTTTGAATTAGCGCCGAATCGGGTACTCCGCCTCCCGCTAATTCCGCCTCATTTTCCAGACTGTCTTTAAGAGCCTGTAACTGCTCACGATTCATCGAACTTAACTGCTCCAGTTGTGACGGGCTGGGGGTCATTTGAGCGTAACTGACCGCGCAGTATATGCTTAAAAGCATTGCCGCCAGCAAAACCCCTGTGCAGTAATGTGCATTCTTTTTACTCTTTATTTCCTTATTACATCCGCGAAGTTGTTGCATATAACCTTCTCCGACTTAAACAATTTGCGCGCAAAAATCCGGAACTACCTAATGGCAAATCCCATACCATAAACAGTAGTTCTCCTAAACCTCTATCCTTCATACAAATACAACTTCAGCCGGCCATTCCCATATCTGTCCGGCAAGAAATTCTTTCCATTTACCGAGAATTTCTTTTCCCTCCGTTCCGTGCAAGGGGATGCGTTTCTGTGTATATATTTGCATAACTCGACTACATAACTCCCACCGCTAAAAATCCAATTCCTCTTAACCTATTTCGGTATATAGTCCTATTTACAAAAGCGGAAAATATTTCCATTTGGAATATACGTTGCTCTAATATTGACCAAATCCAATAATAACTACCTTGAAAGTGTTGAATGACAATGACTAAAAAAAGTGGGCTAAATATGAATAGAATTGCTGTCTGCATCGGATTGGCGATAACTTTACTTATACCGGCAATTGTAAACGCGATCGAAATCGATATAGAAGACAGCCGGGCTACGGTAACCGGCACCGTTTACAGCGTCAATACCGGCGAAACCGTTCCCTTCGCCACTGTTAGAGTCGTCGGCACCCGTATCGGCGCGGTAAGCAATGAAAAGGGTATTTATCAAATAAACGGATTACCCCCGGGCGAATGGCAGTTGAAAATCAGCTTGCTGGGATACAAAGAGATAACCCGGGAAATCAATGTTGCCGCCAATGACATCCACCGCACCGACATATATATTAAGGAAGTACCAATTCCCATGGCCGAAGTCGAAGTCCGGGGCGAGTCCAGTCAGGATGAAAAATTGGCTTCGGTGGATACCGGTTCAGATATCGACCTCTCAATCATAGGCTCCCGGCCCGGGATGGTTGATGACCTCCTGCGGCAAGTACAGGAACTGCCCCAGGTGAAAGCCCGGTCGGATTTCTCATCAAAGATGTATGTGCGCGGGAGCGGGCCCGAACACAACATAGTCTACATAGACGGTATCCCCGCTTACAACCCCTACCGCGCTTTCGGCGTGGTTTCTTCGTTTAATCCCGATCTGGTCGAAAAAGCCCGGCTTTACCCGGGCGGGTTTCCCGCCGAGTTCGGCGGACGGCTCTCGGCAGTCCTCGATGTGAAGTACAAATCGGGAACGAAAAAAAAAATCAAGCCATCGCTTGATATAAACGCTCTCGCCGCCGGCGGTATCCTCGAAGGGCCGCTTTTTTCCGATAATAATACATATATAATTTCCGGTAGAAGGACATACTACGACCTTTTCCTCGACAGCCGCGACGCCCATACGGTCTACCCCCATTTTTACGATATGTATAGTAAAATAACATTTGGAAAAAATTCTAAAAACCGTGTCGATATACTCGGATGGCACAACGGCGAAGGATTCCGGCTTAGTCAGAATAAAGATGAGTCCGACGACCGTTCATACTATGCCCGGGCTACCAACTCCGGTTACTCCACCGCCCAGTCGGTTAATTGGAAACACATGCACAGCCAATCGCTGATGTTCGAAACCAGGTTATACAATGTAGGCGAAAACCGTAAACTTAATATGATAGGCGATATCGCCGCCGATTTCGACAGCTATTTCAAGGAGACCGCCCTCGAAGGGCAGGCACTGTGGATGAACAACTTCGG
>WJIJ01000178.1 GCA_014730345.1 Candidatus Zixiibacteriota bacterium
TCAGGTGGGCTTGCCCGCCTCAGGTGGGCTTGCCCGCCTATGGCGGGCATTTAGCGCTCTTACAGGTAAAAGTATGTCCGAAATTATAGCAATTACCAATCAAAAAGGCGGTGTCGGAAAAACCACAACCGCCATCAACCTGTCATCGTGTCTCGCCGTAGCCGAGCGTAAAACACTGCTCATAGACATCGATCCCCAGGCTAACACCACCAGCGGTATGGGATTCAACAAGGACGAACTCGGGAGCAGTATCTACGAGGTACTTGTCGACGGCAATGATATCAACGATATAATAACCGCCACTAACGTACCCAACCTTTATCTCGCGCCATCGCATATCCGCCTCGTGGGAGCCGAAGTAGAGTTGGTCAACCGCGTTGGGAGGGAACGTGTTCTGGATGCCATCCTGCAAAAGATTCGGCATGATTATGATTATATAATAATCGACTGTCCGCCGTCGCTGGGGCTCCTTACGGTCAATACCCTGACCGCCGCCGATTCGGTGCTTATACCCATACAATGTGAATATTATGCCCTCGAGGGTCTGGGGCAATTATTAAACACTGTAAGACTGGTGCAAAAGCACCTGAATGCCGATTTAAAAATAGGAGGCGTGGTTCTAACCATGTACGACTCCCGGCTGAACCTTTCCCGGCAGGTAGCCGAGGAAACGAGAAAGTTTTTTGATGACAAAGTGTTTAAAACTGTTATAAATAGAAACGTGCGTCTTTCCGAAGCACCGAGTTTCGGGAAGCCTATAATTATGTATGATATCCTGTCCACCGGCGCGGAGAATTATATCGCTCTGGCCAAGGAGATAATGCAAAAATGAGTAAAAATGTATTGGGAAAAGGTCTCGGCGCGCTGATCCCCGAAGACATCGAAGTTACCTCCGCCGAGATAAAGGAAAGTATGATCGAGATCCCGGTCAACCGTGTGGATCCAAACCCGGGCCAGCCGCGCAAGGAATTTGATGAAAACGCCCTGAAAGAGCTGGCCGTTTCAATCAAACAGTCGGGATTGATACAGCCGATTATCGTGCGCAAAAAAGGCGACCGCTACGAGCTTATCGCCGGGGAACGGCGTTTGAAAGCGGCGGGTATCGCCGGGGTGGAATCGGTCAAGGCGATCCTCACCGAAAACCTTACGCCATCGCAGAGGATGGAAATTGCGCTTGTGGAAAACCTGCAACGTGCCGATTTAAATCCTATAGAGGCGGCCATGGGAATTCGCGAATTGATGACCAAGGGCGGTTTCACCCAGGAAGAGGTCTCCGAGCGAATCGGTAAGGAACGGAGTACTGTTACCAACCTCCTGCGTTTGTTGACATTGCCCGAAGAAATACGTGAAGATATCCGCGGCGGCAAAATATCCGCCGGACATGGGCGCGCCCTTGCCGGACTCGACAGCCATGAAACACAGAAAGAATACTGGCGTAAAACTGTAAATAATGGATGGTCGGTACGCAGGCTCGAAAATGCTCTTCAAAGCAAACCCGGCCGGAAACAAAAAGAAAGAACAAAAAACGACAGCTCGGGCCAGTACCGGGATTTAGAGGACAGGCTAAAGAGTTATTTCGGAACGAAAGTTAAGATAATCAAATCCGGTGATACGGGTCGTATCGAGATAGAGTTTTACAACGATGACCAGTTGACCGGAATTTTAGAAAAAATCGGTCACGACTATTAATCAGTATTAGAGAATCATGGACGATAGCAAATATATCTCCTTCCTTATAGTGCCTGGCGAAGGCGGCAGAACAGTCAGTTTCAGGATGCATCGGCTGACACTGCGCGTGCTTATGATAATTGCCGCGGTATTGATATTTGCGGGAATTGCCGGCGCTTATTTCTATGGAACCCTGATTAAAGAAGCGGCAACGGCTAAACAACTGCGCCATGAAAACGAGATGCTTTTGGCCCAGCACGCCGAAGTGTTAAAACTGCGCCGCGAGCTTGAGAAAAACCGCGAGTTTGTCAACCGTATAGCGGAGCTTGCCGGAGTGGAATATTCCAGCGCCGAGAATTCGTTTCTGAGCGATACAACTGCCGGCGCAACCGGCGGTTCAGTAAGCGTCGCCGTAGACAGCAGTAAGGTGCCGTCGGGCTACCCGCTGAGAGGTTTCCTCAGTAAAAGATTTTCAGAATCGGGATTGTTCGGTGAAAAACATCTCGGACTGGACATCACCTGCCCGGAAGGCACTATGGTTCGTACTACCGCCGACGGCAATGTTGTTTCAGCCGGATGGGATGATTATTTCGGTTACACTATCAAAATAGACCACCCCAGCGGTTACTCGACGGTATACGCGCATAACCAGGAACTAAGGGTCCACAACGGAGACAAAGTAAAGAAAGGGCAGGTGATAGCTCTTTCGGGAAACAGCGGGAAGTCTACCGGCCCCCATTTGCACTACGAGGTGCATAAAAACGGTAAACCTGTTGACCCCGAAGACTATTTGTGATATGAAGGGAATTACTGATGTTCGGAAAAAGCGATAATAAAAACAGGAGTGCGGTTACGATGAAGGATGACAGCTCATTAAATACAATCGTGGGAAAAGGTTCCGAGATTACCGGTAATCTCGATGCCCGCGGAAGTGTGCGAATCGATGGGGTGGTAAAAGGCGAAGTGAAATGCTCCGACCTTCTGACCATCGGCCCCGAAGGCAGGGTCGAAGGCGAAGTTAAAGTCAAGCTCCTGACATTGGGAGGAAAGGTTACCGGCAATGTCTTTGCCAGCGAAAAAGTCGAGCTCCAGAACAAATCGATCGTTGAGGGAGATATAAATACAAAGAGCCTTACCGTTGAAGCCGGAGCAGTGTTTCATGGAAAATGCAACATGAAAAACGAATTAAAGCCGCCTTCTTCAACCCCCAACCAGCCCATTAAAGAAAAGGGATAATGTGGACAACCCTCGCTTCTTGTGGAAAAAGCCAAAAACGCAACGGAGACAAGGACATAAGGGTTGACAACGATGTGGATTATTTAAGACTTTTCAACATTGGGGAGTTACTTGCAGGATAACAAAATCGCCTCGATTGCATATATTTTACTCGCCGTCGGCTTAATTTTCCTGGTCTGGGTTCTCATTCGAACTTTCTCCCGGGTCTTAGGCAGGGATGAAGGGCTTTCTAAATTCCGCTCCAGGTTTGGAGGACTATTAGACTTCACATTTATTATCCTGGGAGTTCTGTTGATACTGGGTTCGCAGGCATTTTTTTGGATGTCCAATAACCTTAAGCGGCACATAATATTAGATGGAAAAACAGAACTCGGAATGGTCGAAACCTTCATTCGCCCTGAATGGGATTTCAAACAGGGATTTCATTATATGCCGGTAAGCAACAACGGATACGGTCAATCTTTTTCATTCGAGTTGGAGGGGGACAGCTGGTATATCATGGTTGAAAAAATAATCTGGCCTTCATGGACAAAAAGCATGGGCCTGCGAACGTCATATAAGATCAATTCCTTTTACTCCGGCGAAGGCGAACCGGTGGTTCGCGATCTCATCGGGGTCAATCATTACCAACTTGAAGGGGGCGAATCGGGACTGCTCAAACTTTACAACAAAGCGGGGGGAATTCTCCTGGGGATGAAAGCTGAAGTTCTAAAATCAAAAGAACGGAACTTTATCTCGGGTCGAAGTTATACTATATATGCGGACTCGACCGGCATTATTCTTCAGGAGATGTGGTGATTTGTTTTTTCTATTCTGGACATTTCAATAAGAATTCCTATCTTAAAACGATATTCAACTGAACTCGCATAAAACGGAGTAATCATGGCGAAAACCGATAATAATGATATAAAAGCGGCTGAGCAACTTAAAGAAGGCTTCGGCAGAATAAAATCCGAAATTGGAAAGGTCATCGTTGGGCAGGACGATGTCATAGAAAAACTTTTAATCGCGATACTTGCGCGTGGGCACTGCCTTTTAATCGGCGTTCCCGGGCTGGCGAAAACATTGCTTATCAGCACTCTCGCCGAAATACTTGAATTAAAGTTTTCACGCATTCAATTCACGCCCGATTTAATGCCTTCCGATATCACCGGAACCGACATACTGGAGAAAAGCGCATCCACCGGAGAGCGGGAATTCCGCTTCATCCGGGGGCCGATCTTTGCCAATATCGTGCTTGCCGATGAGATAAACCGCACCCCGCCGAAAACCCAGGCGGCATTGCTACAGGCTATGCAGGAATATAATGTAACCGCGGGAAACCGTACCTACGATTTGGAAAAACCGTTTTTCGTGCTGGCTACCCAAAATCCAATTGAACTTGAAGGAACTTATCCTCTGCCGGAAGCACAATTGGACCGCTTTATGTTCAATATCTATATAACTTATCCTTCTCAAGAAGAAGAAAGCGAAATAGTTAAGAAAACCACCTCTTCTTATGTTGGCGAAACAGAAAAAGTTCTTGGGGCTGAAGAAATATTAAGCCTCCAGCAACTTGTGCGCAAAGTGCCGGTATCGGATAAGGTCGTAGATTACGCGGTTGGGATCGCCCGGGCAACCCGCCCTGATAATACATCCCACGATTATATCAAGCAATGGGTTACCTGGGGCGCGGGCCCAAGAGCGTCGCAATACCTTATCCTCGGCGCGAAGACTCGATGTCTTCTCTATGGACGGCATACGCCATCAATTGAAGATGTCAACGAAGTGGCGGAATCGGTTCTACGGCACCGGATTGTAACATCCTTCAATGCCGAAGCGGAAGGGATTACGGCTACCGATATAATTTCCAAAATTATTGAAAACAGCTAAAATAATGTTCCACGTGGAACAAAAATGGTGAGGTTTACCGGTTTTTCGATGTTTCACGTGAAACATCCGGCCCCTGGTTCGCCCTTTGCATCCTTTTAACATGAACCAGCAATACCGAAATATCCCCCGGCGAAACTCCCGCTATCCGCGATGCCTGCCCCAATGAGTATGGTTTGAATTTTTCCAGCTTCTCCGCCGCCTCCCGCTTCAATCCCTTTATCTGCAAATAATCCGTTCTCTCATCAAGGCGCATATCCTCATATTTGCCAAACCGCTCTATTTCCTTTAACTGCCGGGCAATGTATCCCTCGTACTTTATCTCCGTCTCAACCTTGTACCGGATTCTCGCCGGTATCCCGGCGAATTCGCCGTCGATTCCGCATATATCGCCTTCGGTAACCCCCGGAATCTTCAAGGCTTCAGCCAGCGACAGCTTCCTTTCCGGGTCCTCCCTCAATTCCCTCACCCTTTCTATCTCTGCCGGAAATATAAATATCCTCGATAATCGCGCTTTTTCTTTTTCAACAATTTTCCGGGTTTCCAGCATCTCCTTATACTCTCCATCGCTTATCAATCCGAATTTTCTGGCGTACGCCCCCAGTCTATCCCGCGCGTTGTCCTCCCTCAACATCAAACGGTATTCCGCCCTCGATGTGAAGAGCCGGTACGGTTCATCTATGTCCCTGGTGGTTAAATCATCGATCAGCACACCGATATATGCCTCCGACCGTTTAAGCACAAACGGCTCTTCCTTGCGGATTTTCAATACGGCGTTTATCCCGGCCATTACTCCCTGCGCGCCCGCTTCTTCATAACCTGAAGTCCCGTTCACCTGTCCGGCGAAGTATAAATTGTCCATTATCTTCGATTCCATGGTCGGTTTTATCTGCGATGAAGGAAAATAATCGTATTCTATGGCATATCCCGGACGGTTCATCCTCGCTTCTTCCAGCCCGGGGATGGTTTTCATCGCCCGATATTGAATATCTTCCGGAAGGCTCGATGAAAATCCATTCAGGTAGTATTCATCATTATCCCTGCCCTCCGGCTCAAGGAATAATTGATGACGGCTTTTTTCCTCAAACCGCACCACCTTATCCTCTATCGATGGACAGTAACGAGGTCCAATTCCCTGGATAATTCCCCGGAACAACGGAGAGCGGTCTATTCCACCGCGGATAATCTCATGGGTTTTCTCATTCGTATATGTCAGGTAGCAGGTCATCTGGTCTTTTATTTCGAAATCCGAACGGCATGAAAAAAGCGGCGCCGGATTGTCGCCATACTGAATCTTTGTCTTTTCGAAATCAATTGTATTTCCGTCTATCCTCGGCGGCGTGCCCGTTTTCAATCTTCCGGATTTTATCCCCAGCGCGTTCAGCTTTTCGGTCAAACCCACAGCCGGTTTTTCGCCGTACCTTCCCGCAGGCGTGGTTTCGAAGCCAACATGGGTAATGCCATTTAGAAATGTACCCGCGGTAATAATAATCGCTTTTCCACAAATCTCTAAACCATCACCTGTTTTTACTCCAATAATTTTATTCCCGTCGATGATTACATCGGTTATCATATTTTCTATAATTTCCAGATTTTCGACGCGGTTCAGTTTCGTTAGCATCTCATATTCGTATTGTTTCCGGTCGCATTGCACCCTCGTTGACCTTACCGCCGGACCCTTTGATCTGTTAAGCAGACGGAATTGTACTCCGGCCAGGTCGGTGATTTCACCCATTATACCCCCCAGTGCGTCTATCTCCTTGACTAACTGTCCTTTAGCCAATCCTCCCATAGCAGGATTACAGGACATCCGCCCCAATGCCCTTTTATCCCCCGTTATTAACAACACGGAGTCTGCCATTTTGGCGGCTATATATGCCGCCTCGCAACCGGCGTGACCACCGCCGACAACCAAGATATCATATTTTACTGTCATTTTTTTGTTCTATAATTTGGCAAATTTCCTGGTTATTTTTACACAGGTAATAATAATCAAAAACTTCCTACGGTTTCCTTCAGGAAATACTCAATATAATCCCGTTCATCTCCTTGTTCAAGTTTTATCCGTTCAATTATCAACATATTAACACCCACGATGTTCGTTTTGAACAAAAGAATTGCCCGATAGAGTATTCCTTAGTATTTATTAGGAAAACAAATTCAATTTAAAAGGAGCATATTAATGAATATAACCTCTTCTGCTTTCGAAAAGTACAGGGACGAGATAATAGATGTCCAGAAACGCCTGGTTGCCATACCGGCATTATCACCGGATAATGACGGCGATGGTGAATATGAAAAGTCGCTGGAAATGACCCGGATTCTTAATGAATACGGCTATGACAATGTCGAGGTTTTCAACGCGCCCGACGAGCGTGTTTCCACAAAAGGCAGGCCCAATTTGGTGGTCAGGATAAAGGGGAAAGACAGCTCAAGGTGCCTTTGGATTCTTTCTCATCTTGATATCGTTCCTGCCGGCGAGATGAAGCTGTGGGACAGCGACCCATTTGAGCTAAAGGTGGAACAGGATAGACTGATCGGACGCGGCACGGAGGACAATCATGCCGGAATTATCATGTCCCTTTTCGGGCTCAAGTATCTTAAGGAAAATAACATCACGCCTTTCTGCGATGTTGGCCTTGTTTTTGTTGCCGATGAAGAATGCGGCTCCAAATACGGCCTTGCCTGGATGGTTGAAAACACCGACCTTTTTAAGCCGGATGACCTTGTACTCGTACCCGATTCGGGTACTCCCAGCGGGGCGGATATCCAGATAGCAGAAAAATCAATCCTCTGGATCAAGTTCGTGCTTAAGGGCAAACAATGCCATGGCTCGAGGCCGTCACTGGGTATTAATGCCATGAAAGCGGGAGCCGAGTTAATTACGAACCTTAATTCCCTCTATGATAAGTTTTCAAAAAGCGATGACCTGTATATTCCCCCCACATCTACTTTCGAACCAACCAAGAAGGAAAATAATGTTCCTAATGTAAACACTATTCCCGGCGAGGATGTGTTTTACTTCGATTGCCGTATACTGCCTGAGTATAATGTTGATGATGTTACAGGCTATATACAGGAAAATGTTGATAAGGTTGTGGAAAAGTACGGGGTAAGTGTGGATATCTCTTACCCGCAGAAGGTAGTTGCCCCGGCGCCAACATCCCGCGATTCGGAGATTGTGGACAGGCTCGGGAAATCTATCAACAAGGTGTTGAAAATTGAACCGAATGTTATCGGTATCGGCGGCGGAACTGTGGCATCGTTTTTCCGCAGGAAGGGATTGCCGGTGGCGGTATGGTCAAAAATCGACGAGGTCGCCCATTCGCCCAATGAATATGTGAAATTCGAAGACCTTTATGCCAATTCGGCAATACTCGCGGATTTACTGGCGGAATAGAATCAGGTTTTCCGTTCTTTCTTCTCCGCCGCGGGGAAGAGGACATTGTTCAGTATCAAACGGTATCCTGGCGAGTTTTTGTGCAGTTCAAGGTTTGTGGGCGGGTCGCCTATCCTGTGCTGGTAGTCTTCGGGGTCATGTCCGCCTAAAAATGTAAATGTCCCGGCGCCGAATTTGCCGTGGAGATATTTCACTTCCCCTTTATCCTCGGAATCGCCGAGGATGGTGATATAATTCTTTACAAATTGGGCGTGATAACCCGTGCATTGGCCCAAGAAACCGTTAACAACGTCCACATGGCATTGCACGAGCATTGTAGGCACCGGGTCATATTTCGCGGAGAAATCAAAAAGGACGAAGAAGTCGGCTTCCGGCCCCAACAAACCGCCGGCTCTTTTGGGCGAGGTGTCTATCGTGCTGTGTTCGTAAACAAGCGGATCGAGAACGAGTTCATAGTTTTCGAAAGCAAGCGAGTTGGAGAAATCCAGTTTCTCCTGACATCCCGGGTCAACCGGATCGCCGTCGAATTCCTGGGGCACTATATCGACATTCTCGGCCGCCAGGGCGATATCATAGGTATCGGTAGCCGAACACATAGCGAAGAGGAAACCTCCGGAGGCGATATATTTTTTCAGTTCTTTGGCCACGGCGAGTTTTAGCTGGCTTACCTTTTTATAACCAAGCCTGCGCGCGGTTTCTTCATTAATCGCCTTGTTGCGCTTGTACCAAATCGTATTCCGGTATGAAGCGTAGAACTTACCGAACTGCCCGGTGAAATCTTCATGATGGAGATGCACCCAATCGTAGTCGTAAAGTTTCCCGTCGAGAACACCGTCATCCCAGATGATATCAAACGGTATCTCCGCGTACTCAAGAGCGAGGTTCACGGCATCATCCCACGGCTCATCATTGCTGTTCGGGGGAGCATAGATAGCGACCTTGGGCGCTTTTTCGAGAAGCACTGATTCCATGTTGTTATCTTCAATTGTCGCCCGGATATTAGCTTCCTCGCCGGGCCCAATCACTTCGAAATTTACTCCCAGAAGCCGGCATCTCTCGGCCACCGATTCATTTCCGGCGGTGAGAAATGACCCGCCGCGGTAATTCAGGAGCCATTCCACGTTTTGCCCCCGCGCCAATGTCCAGTAAGCGATGCCATAAGCCTTAAGGTGGTCGCTCTGCAGGTGGTCCATATTTATCAGTATTGACTGGGCGTACAGGGGAACGCTTACAATCATTATCAATATTAAATTTATAAATATCTTTTTAAACATTTTTGCTCCATTAATCAATAAGCCGCATTTATAATGTAATCATTCTTTGATCCAGTTGGGACTTCTCTTCTCAAGGAAAGCATTTAATCCTTCCTGTCCCTCATCGGAGATTCTCAATTTAGCAATAACTTCGGCAGTATACTTTTTCAGTTCATTGAAATTATAATCGCCTACTTTTCGCAAAAGTTCTTTAGAAACTCCCATCGCCCGCGGACCGGAGTTCGATACCTGTTTAACTGCTTCTTCAACGGCTTTATCGAGGTCATCATCATCAACTACCTCATCGGCCAGGCCATATTTAACCGCGGTTTTCGCCTTGAACCGCTCCCCGGTTAAAAAGAGGCGGTTTGAACGGGACAGCCCCACGCGCATGACGACATAGGGCGAAATACACGCAGGTACCAAACCAATCTTCACCTCGGAAAATGAAAACTTCGCGCTCCCGGCGGCAATAACGATATCGCAGGCGGCCACCAGCCCGGTTCCTCCGCCGATCGCCGCCCCGTTAATACGGCCTATAACCGGGCGGGGAAACGTGTAGACATTGTACATCAACTCCGCGAGTTCGAGGGCGTCCTTCAGGTTTTCCTCATACGTATAATCTTTCATCTTGCGCATCCAGTGCAGATCGGCCCCGGCGCAAAACGATTTTCCCTCGCCGGTCATAACCACGGCTCTCAGTGAATTATCTTCTTTTAAATTCAGGAAAGCGTCATTAAGCTCGGCGATCATCACCTCGTTGAATGCGTTCCTGATATCCGGGCGGTTCAGTTTTATGTGCGCGATGTCATCTTTTATTGCGGCTACAATTGTCTGGTAATCCTTCATTGAAACCTCTTTTAGCAGAACGGTTTAATGTTCAATATAGCGTCGCGGATTTATCCGTTACCGGTTGTCTATTTATCTTCCTCCACCCAGCTGTTCAATAATTCCTCGATTTTTTGGGCTTCTTCGGGAATCAACACCCTGGGGATATTCACCAGTTGGCGCGCCCTCTCAAGCAATTCTAACTCCTTCTTCGATTTATCCTGCCAGTCGCGCAGGTATGATTCCTGGATAAGCAGGAAAGCGGAAACGGTGAGATAGGCGTCATCAAGGTAACCGAACATACCGGCTTCATCCTCGGGCAGAAAATCATCCGGGTGGAATATATAGGAAATTATATGCCTGGCAATTCCCTTGACTCCCGATGGAACCGATTTATCCTGCCAGTAATCGCTGAGAATCTCCAGAGCGGGAGGCATAAGGAATATAAACTCTTTCACCTTGCTTATTTGTTCATCGGTAGCCTTGCCACCCTGACGTTTTTTGATGGCTTCCGCGAATTTTACTTCGTCGGTTTTAGACAATTCACGCAATTGGTCATGAAGCGCTTTCAGCATTTTACACCTCTATCATTAAAGTCACTTTTGCCCAAACCATCGTATCAAATTTTGAACGAAACGGCAAATGAAATGTTCCGGTTCGCGCGGATCAGGTAACCGGAATCCAGTAACTGATTTTAACTGCCAGAATGCTGTTTCCTTCAGAAGTCAGGCTTTCCAGGAGGGATTCCCCTCTCACCATTTTGCCCGGGTCGTTCTCATCCTCAAGAATGTGCTGCCAGACAAGATACGCGGTGCTTCCGGGTAAAAATTCCCACCTGATTACAAAATTACTTCTGAATGAAAGATAACCGAAATCGCGGTCGGGTACCTCAAAACTGCTTCCGCTATTGTAATCGTATACATAGTATGGACCATAGAAGTTATGTTCTATGCTGGTGCCTTCGGTACCATATTCAAGAAGGTCTCTGCTTTTGGGTTCCCGGAGTTCGCCGAAACGATAATATCTCCCGGCGGAGGCGAACGGCTCGGCGTAAAACTCGAAACTCATATCGGGGGTAATGAACATATTGAACCTTATTTGCGCTGACAGCTCGCTTCTTTCCAGCCAGGAGAATACGTACCGCTTACCATAGGTCGACGCAGACTCATCTTCAATGGTGGTTACATACTGTCTTGATAATTTTGCGTAGTAAAATTCGGGCAATATGGAGACCTGCACTTTATCCCCAACCCTCGAGGAGAGACTGAAACCCGTATTATGGCTGTAACCGCCGAACTCATCGCCAAAATACTCATATTCTAAACCATATTTCGTTGCTTCAGAATGACTGTTTTCGATGCCAAACTCGAACCAACCGCCGAAGGGCGTTCCCATCAACGGTCCGCCGCGGGTTAAATCATCGCTAATAGCGCGTAATTGAACACCGATATCCATATCAAAATTCCAGTAGTTCCTGAATGTAAGGTTCGGATTTATGTTGATATTGGAGAATTGGCGCACCCCCCCGAAATTCCATCCGTTGTTCACGCTACCGGTGATGCTGTACCGATAAAATACATCCCCCGGTGTATTTTCACGGTAGGTAACGCTGTTATAAAGTTCGATATCATCGGCCGCCCGCAAAAGACCGATATCATTCAAATCCAAACCCGGAGATTCCAGTGATAAAGAATGTGACCAGAGCCAGTGCTTGCCGGAGTTTTTATTTAGCTCCAGGAAATAATTATAACCCGCAAGTGTTGTCCTGTCCGGTTTTAATTCGACATGACCGGCATCGGGTCTCTGGAAATAATGCACGCTGGACTCCTGGGTTTTCCTTATGACAGCGCTATCGCCCTCAATATAGCTGAACCCAAGAACCGTGAATAAATTATAATCTCCCCCCCGGAATCTCCAGTTCAAATCGCCGTAACCGGTAAATGCCTTTTTCCTTAAGATTGCTGAGAGGGGGTCATTCTCATCGATATCCCTGTGTACGCCGGTCAACAACAGCTTAATTGTTGAATTATCCTCGCCGAATTCCTGTTGAAAAGCTGTGGCGCCATAGATTGTAAACGGTTCAACCTCTATTTTTTCTCCGGTCGGTTGTCCCAGGGTATAATTATAGCCCCGCGCGTATTCCCTTTCGGTAAACGCCACCAGCGATGCTGTTGACAGACCGTTCCGCAATCGCCCGCTTATTTTCGCCGCTCCCAGTATTGTGCTGTTAAGGGGAGTATCGCCGACGGAAATCCCCGGCGCAGGACCATGCGGCGGCGCGCCTATGCGCCGTGAGTAAAAATAACCGGTCCCGGATAGTAACTGACTGCCTTCGATGAAAAAAGGACGCTTTTCTTCAAAGGAAACTTCATAGGCGGAGAGATTAACTACCGCCGGGTCCGCTTCAACCTGACCGAAGTCAGGATTAATCGTGGCATCCAGCGTAAGGTTCGAACCCAAACCTATCTTCAGGTCACCCCCAACACGGTATGTGTGTTCGGTTCTGGTTTTAAGGGGATCCTCCTGTGTGTCAAAACTACGCTCCTCAAGGGCGAAGTAGGGCAACACTTCAATCCTGCTCGAAGGTTCTATGCCGCGGATACCGTTCAGCGTTCCGAAGCGTGAAGCCCATCCGGTGGAATCCTTGGGTACTATTATCCAGTAAATATCCTCATTCTTCAAAGGTATCCACCGGTTAAGGTTGATTCCCCAGACATGTTCTTCACGGTTGGTAAACCTTAATTGCGAAAAAGGGATTTTCATTTCCGCGTACCATCCGCGGTTATCAATAGATGTCCGCGCATGCCATACCGGGTCGAAAGTATAGTCTTTATTATGCTCAAAATCCTGCGGATAATACCGGTCAAACCTAACCCCTGAAACCGTTACCCCAAAACCGTAACCCGTTCGCCGGTCATGGTAGGTGTCGAGTGAAATCGCAAATTGCTCTGTTTCACCATGCTGGTCCCTGCGGGAGATGAGGCCTCGTAATTCAGCAGGGTTTTCCGAGAACATCCGCGCGCCCACATATAGCGCTTCATCGTCATATGCGATAGCTACTTCCGTGCTTTCTGACGGAACCTGCCCCTCAAAAGGTTCTTTCTGAATGAAATCCGACACGAAAACCGCCTTTTCCCAGATGTCCTCATCCAGAACTCCATCCACTTCCGGCGGATTGGAGACCTTTATTGCAACCATCGATTTGCCGCCATTTACTTGCCCTGATGTATCCCCGAAAGCTATAATTGGCCAATAAATACAAAATGAGAAGGGTAAAAGCAGGCTGATAGCTTTGAAAATGGTTTGACGCATCATTTCTATATTAGCGAATTCACTGATAGCTTCAAAGAAAAAAGAACCGCGCGATGCGGTTCTTCTCATTATAGATGGGTAATACCCCCCTCAAGTAAAAGGACAAATTCGCTTTCAATATAATCAATCCCACTGACATCCGCTGTCACCCAAAATGCATTTTATTAATTTTTAATGCGATAAATGTTTTACTTAATAATTATTTTATCCCTCGCGGGACCTGTAGATATATACTTTATTCGTATCCCGCCCAGTTCCTCGAGACCGGTAATGTATTTCCGGGTATTTACGGGCAGGTTGTTGTAATCGTTGATTTCGGAAATATCTTCATCCCAGCCATCGAAATCTGTATATAGAGGTTCGCAGTGCGGCAGTGTATATATATCATCGGGGAACTCATCGAGAACTGTTGAACCGCAACGATACGCGGTACAGACCTTTATTTTGCCCATAGCGGACAACACATCGAGCTTTGTAAGCGCGATGGAGTTAACCCCGTTTATTCTCAAGGCATAGCGCAGGGCGACCATGTCCAGCCATCCGCAACGCCGCGGTCTGCCGGTAGTGGCCCCGAACTCTCCGCCCTTATCACGCATTACGTCTCCGGGGTCTCCGTCGATTTGGGTTGGGAACGGCCCCTCTCCCACGCGGGTGGTATATGCCTTGACCACGCCTATAGTTTTATCTGGTATAAACGGAGAGATACCGCATCCGGCGTAGAGCCCTCCGGCAATTGTATTCGAAGATGTTGTATAGGGCGAGGTACCGTGGTCAACATCGAGCAATGTTCCCTGCGCGCCCTCGAAAAGCACACCGGTATCGACCGCCAGTGCGTCGGAAATCAGCAGGGAGGTATCGGTTACATAGTCCATCAGCGCGTCCCGCACCCGCCTGGCATAGTCGAGGTTGAACTGGAGATCGAATTCAACCTGGTCCTTAATTCCAATAATTGACTTCTTTTTTAAATCGAGAATATAATCCAGCCGGTCCTTAAAGCGGTTTTCATCGACAAGGTCATACATTCGGATTCCGGTTCTCGCGGCGCGGTCTGTGTATGCCGGACCGATACCCCTTTTGGTGGTACCGATATGATGGCATTGCTTGAGGTTTTCATAATAACCGTCCAGAAATTTATGATAGGGAAAAACGAGGTGGGCTTTTCCGGAAATGAACAGCCTGCCCTTGACCTTTATACCGAGTTTTTCCAGTTCCGCGGTTTCATTGACAACCTGTTCGGGGTCTACGACAACTCCGGATGCGATTACGCACTTTTTACTTTCACGCAGTATTCCACTGGGCAGAAGATGGAGAATATACTGCCCGCTATCGGTCAGCACTGTATGACCGGCGTTTGCCCCGCCCTGGAAGCGGACGATAATATCGGCTTTTTCCGCGAGTATATCTACAATTTTCCCCTTGCCTTCGTCGCCCCACTGGCAGCCAACAACTAATGTACTGGACATCTCAAACCCGCCTTATTAATTCGACCACAAATCGAAAAGCATTCCGAGCAATTCCCCTTTCCCCTGTCCGGTAACAGCGGAGAAAAAGATGCTCCCGGGAAAGCTGTTTTTCAACCTGGCCTTTTCAGATTGTTTAAGTTTATCTATTTTCGTAAAAATCAGGATTCCTTCTACATGGTAATGTTCACAGAAATCCATCAGTTCAATCTCCTCTTCCTGCAAGCCCCTCCGGCCGTCGGCTAATAGAACCAGTCCCTTCAATTTATCGCTGTTGGTTAACAGCCCTTCAACCATCGGCTGCCAGTTCCTTCGCTCGTTTTTGGAAACTTTCGCGTAACCGTACCCGGGCAGGTCTATTATCAAATATCTGTCGTTTACCGAAAAGAAATTGAGCATGCGTGTTTTGCCGGGTGTTGAGCTTACCCTGGCAATAGCCTTTCTTCCGGTTACTTTGTTTATCAATGATGATTTACCGACATTGGAACGTCCGGCGATAGCGACTTGTGGATATGGTGGTATCTTTGCTTTCTGGTAATCGGGGAAAGAGCCTATAAATTCTATCGTTTTTATCTCCGCGGACATCCTGGGCTCATATCCGGTTATTTTCCGAACGCAATATCATAGACTTCTCTGTAAGAACTGACCGGTATAAAATTCATCCCCTTTTTGAGTTTATCGGGAAGTTCCTTCAGGTCCTTCTTGTTCTTGGCCGGAATGATAACATCGGTGATTTTAGCGTTCTTGGCCGCGAGCGCTTTCTCGTTGAGCCCGCCGATAGGAAGAACATCGCCGCGCAATGTAATCTCGCCGGTCATGGCCAGACAGGGCCGTATCGGTTTGAGGGTAAGCGCGGAAATGATAGCCGTTGCCAGGGCTATTCCCGCCGAAGGGCCATCTTTGTCCACCGCCCCTTCCGGGATATGCACATGCAATTCGGAAGTATTGAAAAAGGTCGGCCGTATCTTAAACTCTTTCGCGTTCTCGCGTATATAGGACAACGCCGCCTGCGCCGATTCCTGCATAACCTTTCCGAGTTTTCCGGTCATGGACAATTTGGATTTGCCTTTCATAACCGCTACTTCCACTGGAAGAACCTCGCCTCCGTACTGGGTCCATGCCAGGCCCACGGCGACCCCCACCCGCGGCTGGGAGAAATCATCCGGGTCGAGGTAATCGGGGACACCAAGGTATTTCTCAATTTCCTTTATGGTAATCCGGAATGTTTTCTTCTTATTGGTATTGAGGACTATCTCTTCGGCTATACGGCGGTATATCGTCTTGAGCTTGCGCTCCAATTCGCGTACTCCGGCCTCACGTGTGTAATTGCGGATTATATGGATCAACGATTTTTCGGAGAATACTATCTTCCTGCTTTTAAGGCCGTGCTCGGGCTGCAGTTTGGGAATAAGATAACCGCGGGCGATATTAACCTTTTCGAATTCGAGATAGCCGGGAAGCCGTATTATCTCCATCCTGTCGATTAATGCCGGGGGAATTCCCGCGAGGGTGTTCGCGGTGGTAATGAATAAGATATCCGAAAGGTCGTACTCCACTTCGAGGAAATGGTCGACAAATGTATGATTCTGCTCCGGATCGAGAACTTCCAGCAATGCCGCCGCCGGGTCTCCATGAAAATCACGGGATAATTTATCGATTTCATCTAACAGGAAAACAGGATTAGATGAACCGGCTTTGCGGAGAGATTGAATTATCCTGCCGGGTATAGAGCCGATATATGTACGCCGATGTCCGCGTATTTCCGCCTCGTCGCGTACTCCGCCCAATGACATGCGCACGAATTTGCGGTTCAGGGCATTGGCTATGGAACGTCCCAGGGATGTTTTCCCCACGCCCGGTGGTCCGACCAGGCAGAGAATCGGCCCCTTAACCTTTTTAGCCAGTTTGATAACCGCCAGGTGCTCGAAAATCCGGCGTTTAGCTTTTTCAAGACCGTAATGGTCATTATCTAAAATATCCTTGACCTTCTGGGCGTTGGCACGGTCTTTTGTCGTAATTTTCCAGGGAAGGTTCGCTATCCAGTCGAGGTAGTTGCGAACCACCGCCGCTTCGGCCGAGTATGGATGCATTTTCTTGAGTTTAGTCAACTCGGTATTAGCCTTCTCCCTTGTTTCTTTATCGAGTTTGGCTTTGGCAATTTTTCTTTCGAGCTCCTGGTCTTCAACGTTTTCATCTTCCTCGCCTAACTCTTCTTTGATCACTTTCAGCTGTTGCTGTAAATAATACTCACGTTGCGACTTGGAAAGGTTATCTTTAACGGAGCCGTCTATTTTCTGCTCGAGTTTCAATATCTCGATCTCCGAGGAAAGCAACATGGAAAGTTCCAGCAACTGGGATTTTAAATCTTTCGCCTCGAGTATCCTCTGCATTACATCCGGGCGGTGTATTATATGCGCGGAGATTGTATCCGCCAGCCTCTGGGGTTCTTCTATACTGCCCAGGGAGCTGAGGATTTCCTCGGGAAGCCTCCGGTTCAAGCGGACATAATCGTGGAACTGGGTGATAATATTCCGGAGAAGCGCTTCGGTCTCCAGGTTCGCCTGCATATCCGAGTGAATAAGGTATTGAACATTAGCCTTAAAATACCCGTCTTGATTGTTAATGCGTTTGGCTTTGCCCCTGACCAAACCTTCTACCAGTATTTTGATAGCGCCGTTGGGGAGTTTCATCAGTTGCAGTATCCGGGCCACAACTCCCAAACGGTTAAAATCGGAAACCTTAGGGTCTTCGACATTCGCTTTCTTCTGGGTGCAGAGCAATACCTGCCTGTCAAGTACCATCGCTTCCTGCAGGGCATTGATAGATATCTGCCTGCCGATCAAAAGCGGATAAATCATATATGGAAAGATAACCATATCCTTCAGCGGCAGAACCGGCAGGACATTCTTAATGGTTATCTCTTCTCCGTCCCGGTTGAGGATAAATTCCGTTTCTTCGGTTTGTTTTTTCCTCGAGGATTTTCTTCTTGCGTTCACAGGCATAACATCATTTCAGGTTTAGGCGCGTTTCTTCTTGCGCTGGGATTTTTTAATTAATTCCGGCGCGGCTTTTTCTTCAATAACTTCACGGGTAATGCGGCAAATTTTAATAGAATCATAATCGGGGGCCTCGTACATTATATCGAGCATGGACTCTTCAATAACCGACCGCAGGGCGCGGGCGCCGGTGCCTCGTTTCTGGGCGATTTTTATTATGCTGTCCAATGCTTCATCATCAAACTCCAGTTCAATCCCTTCCATCTCGAAAAATTTCTGGTACTGCTTGACCAGCGCGTTCTTCGGCTCGGTTAATATTCGCTTCAGGGCGTCATGCTCGAGTTCATCCAGCGATGTTACCACCGGAAGCCTGCCCACCATCTCGGGGATTATTCCATAGGAGATAATATCGTCGGAACTCACCAAGCTGAGCAGTTCGCCGATTTTCCGTTTCTGACGTATATTTTCCGCCTGGAAACCGAGAACCTTTTTACCCACGCGGCGTTCAACGATTTTCTCCAACCCTATAAATGCCCCGCCGCATATAAACAGGATATCCTTGGTGTTAATCTGCACCAGCGGCTGTTCCGGATGCTTGCGTCCGCCCCTGGGCGGTACCGAGGATATGGTTCCCTCGAGTATCTTCAACAACGCCTGCTGAACTCCCTCGCCGGAGACATCCCTGGTAATCGACGGATTGGAATCTTTTCGGGCTACCTTATCAATCTCATCGATATATATAATTCCCCGCTGGGCGCGGGCGACATCGTAATCTGCCGCCTGCAGGAGGCGCACCAGGATATTTTCCACATCCTCGCCAACATATCCGGCTTCGGTCAGCACAGTAGCGTCGGCGATGGTAAAGGGAACCTTCAGTATCCTGGCGAGTGTCTGGGCCAGCAATGTTTTACCTGTTCCGGTGGGGCCGAGCAGGAGTATGTTCGATTTTTCCAGCTCCACATCGTCCTTGTCCCGCGGGGGAAACATGATTCTCTTGTAATGATTATATACCGCTACCGAAAGAGAACGTTTGGCGCGTTCCTGCCCGATAACATACTGGTCGAGAAAATGCTTCAACTCCTGAGGCTTGGGGAGCACGAAATGTTCGGAGACCGCGGCGGAATGACGCAGACTTTTCAATTCCTGGCCGCACAGCTCTATACAATGGGCGCAGATAGAATTCCCCGCGGAGATGAACAATTTTTCGACCTGGTTTTTAGGCCGTCCGCAAAATGAACAGAAGTTCAGATAATCATCGTTTTTTCTCTTATTACCACTCATAACACAAAACCCGTAAAAAACCGGATGTCAACTGCTTCATCCGGTTTCACAATTTAAAACAGAAAACTCAATTAATCAAGTAACATACATAAATATTCTAAAATTCCTTTTTGCCTTCGTAAACCTCGTCAATCAAACCATAATCCCTGGCCTGTTCGGAGGAAAGCCAGAAATTACGGTCGGTATCCTTGGCCACCTTTTCGAGATCCTGACCGGTATGTTTGGCAAGTATCTTATTCAGCCGGTCTTTATTCTCTAAAAATTCCTTGGTCTGGATTTCAATATCGGTAACCTGTCCCTGTGTTCCTCCCCAGGGCTGGTGAATCATAATGCGCGAGTTCGGCAGGCCGGCGCGTTTCCCTTTGTTGCCGGCGCAGAGGAGCACGGCGCCCATCGACGCGGCCATACCCACGCAGGTAGTGGCCACGGGAGCCTTTACAAATTGCATGGTATCGTAAATACCCAGACCCGCGGTAACCGAACCGCCGGGAGAGTTTATATAAACGAAAATATCCTTTTCCGGGTCCTCGGCATCCAGAAAGAGTAGCTGTGCTATCACCAGGTTGGCCACGTTGTCATCGATGGGTGTCCCTATAAACACGATTCTGTCCTTGAGCAAACGGGAATATATATCATAAGCCCGCTCTGTGCGCCCGGATTGTTCAACGACCATGGGGATTAATGGCATAATTTATTTTCCTTCCGGAGTTATGATTATAGATTTCTTTTCTTCGGATTGCTCTTCTTCGCTTTCCTCTTCCTTATCTTCAATTTCGGCATTTTCTATAATCAAGTTCATCACTTTTTCTTCAATTATCTGGTCTTTCAGCTTGTTAATACGTTCCTCGGCGCGGATATACCGTTCAACGTCCTCTTTGCTCATACCGGTATTCTTCATAAGTTTTTCGCGGTATTCGTTTAAGTCCTCATCCTCAACGGTTATCTTTTCCTTCTCCACAATGGCGCCCCGGATAAACATCCATCGCACAAACTTCTCGGCCATCGGTTTGAGCTTGTCCCTCAGTTCATCCTCGGTAAGCGATGGAAAACGTTCCTTGTAATCCTCGGTCAAACTGCTGAGATAATGCCCCAGAATCGACTCGGGGACATCGAATGCGCTTTCTTTAGTTAATATATCCACGGCCTGGTTTTCCATATCCCTTTTGGCGTTCAGTTCCGCGCCTTCCTGGAGATCCTCGCGCACCCGGTCGGGTATTTTTTCAACCGGCAATGGGTTGCCGTCACTGTCTTTCAACTGGTAGCGCTCCACGAATTCCTCGTCGGATTCGGGCAACAGCTTCTCGCGGATATGTTTGATGTTCGCCCGGTATTTATATGTGTAGTTAGCAAAATCTTTCTCGAAATAATCCTCGGGATACTTGACGGTGAACTCCACCTCATCGCCGATACTCTTGCCGACAAGGTTATCCACGAATTCGGGCAGGGATGCCGTTTTGTTCAGCTCTATATCGGACATACCGATAGATTCTTCTTCACCCACATGATCGCCTCCGGGGAGTTTGGTCATCTCGGCCATGACCACATCGCCCTCGCGGGCCGGACGGTCGTCAACCTCGGAGACCACCGCGAGGCGTTCACGCATGGTTTTAATGCCGTGTTCGACCTCATCATCAGTTACCTTGTGAACGGTCCTGGTAAGTTTCAAATTCTTGTAATTACCGGGGTCAACATCCGGCTTAATATCGACTAATGCCCTGAAGGTCATCGGCTCGCCGCGCTTAATAATAACATCCTTAATCTCCGGTTCGCCTATGGGTTCGATCCTGGCTTCCTGCAAGGCTTCGCTGAACGCCGCCGGCAATACATTCTCCATCACCGCCCGGGCTATCTCTTCGCGGAACCGGGTTTGTATAACACTTGCCGGGGCTTTTCCCGGACGGAATCCGGGGATATTGGCCTCCTTGCGAACCTCGTCGGTAGCTTTTTTATATTCAGAATCGATTTCTTCTTTGGGAACCCGGATCTCTAAAACCCGGCGGACACCCTTACCTTCAGTAACACTAACTTCAACTTTCATTTACGTATCCCGTTTCTTTTATCGTTCGATATGCGAAAGGGGGGACTTGAACCCCCACCCCCGGAGGGACCGGATCCTAAGTCCGGCGCGTCTGCCAATTCCGCCACTCTCGCGTTTTCATACAAGCTCACAATATATATCTCGGATGAACAATTGTCAACTTCGCTTAATATAATATAATGACAAGTCCTTAAAGTTCCACCAATTTTGTTGACTTTTGGGGGTTCAGTATTTATTATAACAGGTTGAACATTTTATTAGTCCAATGATAATTCGGTATAGAGGTTAATCATGTTCGAAGATAAAGAATTCAAAGTCAAGGTCGGCCTGGCGGAGATGCTCAAGGGCGGGGTTATTATGGATGTCACCACCGCCGAACAGGCCAAAATCGCCGAGGATGCCGGCGCGTGCGCTGTTATGGCCCTGGAAAGGGTTCCCGCGGATATCCGCGCTGATGGTGGCGTGGCCCGTATGTCCGACCCCAAGATAATCGAGGAAATCAAAAACGCGGTTTCCATTCCGGTCATGGCCAAATGCCGTATCGGGCATTTTGCCGAGGCGCAGGTTCTTGAAGCGCTGGAGATCGATTTTATCGATGAATCGGAGGTTTTAACGCCTGCCGATGAAGATTATCATCTTGATAAATGGAAACACAAGGTCCCGGTGGTGTGCGGGTGCCGCAATATCGGTGAGGCTTTACGGCGAATTGGGGAGGGCGCGGCCCTTTTGAGAACCAAAGGAGAAGCGGGCTCCGGGAATATCGTGGAGGCGGTGCGCCACATGCGCATGGTCCAGGATTCCATACGCTGGATCCATACCCTTGGCGATGAACAGGTTATGACCGAAGCCAAACATCTCGGGGCGCCTTATCATGTAATGAAATATGTCCAGGAAAACGGCAAATTGCCGGTACCTAATTTTGCCGCAGGCGGTATAGCCACCCCGGCTGACGCATCTTTGATGATGCAGTTGGGGGCGGAAGCCGTTTTTGTCGGTTCCGGAATTTTTAAATCAAGCGAACCCCAACTCCGGGCGAGAGCTATTGTCCTGGCCACAACTCACTACAATGACCCCAAGAAGGTCGCCGAAGTCTCCAAGGGGCTTGGCGATGCAATGAGGGGTTTGGAAATAAGCGAAATACCGGAAGAACAATTACTGCAAACCAGATAGCAACAAGTGGTTGATAAAAATATCGAAAAGACGGGCGCCCCTCTGGTAGGGGTGCTTTCTATTCAGGGCGACTACGATGCCCATATCAAAACCCTGAGGAAACTCGGGGTTTCATATAAGAATGTCCGCGACGGGGAAGATTTGGATAAAATCACTCACCTTATCATTCCCGGCGGCGAGTCGACCACCATAAGAATAGTCTCCCAAGCCGAGGGTTACTGGGACAAGCTGGTCGATTTCGACCGGCCGGTAATGGGCACCTGCATGGGTTCCATACTGATGGCCAGGGAGATAGAAAATCCATCGCGGGAAGGCTGGGGGATGATGGATATAACTATCAGGCGCAACGCGTACGGACGGCAGATTAATTCATTTACAGAGTATGGAAAAATCGACATGTCCGATAAACCGTTCGAGATGGTATTCATTCGCGCCCCGAAGATTGTGAGGATTGGATACGGAGTTCAGCCGATTGCATGGCTCAATGACGAAATCGTCGGAGCCCGGTCAGGAAACAAGATAGCGTTGACCTTTCACCCGGAACTGACCGGAAACCCGGTTTTTCACGAATTACTGCTAAATTCCAGGTAGTTTCAAAATGGAACAGAATAAAACATCTAAATGGGCAATGAATATTTTAAAGATTATAACTATCGCCATAGTATTCAGGATTGGAGTTATAATACTCAGCCTGATGGCATTTAACAAGCCCGTTTTAGGAGGAATACGGAACTATAACATCTGGTATGTTGTAATGGATATAGCGGTAGCGGTCATGGTTTTCGGGTTATCCGAATTCTCGAAATCAAAAAGGCGGGGCTGACAGCGTTCCCCGTTTGCCAATTGTAACTTTAAAATGAATTTATCTGTTAATGACCCCGAATCCATACAATCCGGCAAAAAACGACAATAATACCCCCCTGCTTACAGTTATAATTCCGTGTTACAACGAATCACGAACCCTGCCGCGGTTGCTCGAAAAAGTTATTTCCGTAAATCTGAGCAAAGAAATCATATTCGTAGATGACGGTTCTACGGATAACAGTATGGAGATCGCGAATTCTTTCAAACAAAAAGCCGAGCTGATCACGATAGGCAATGAAAACAATTCAGGAAAGGGAGCGGCGGTGCGGAAGGGTATTGAAAAGGCACGCGGAAATTATATCATTATCCAGGATGCCGACTTGGAGTACGACCCCGAGGATTATAAACCCATAATCAGAGAATTCGAAGGAGGCGCGGATGTCGTTTATGGTTCGCGAATCCTGAAAAAAGGGAATCCCAGGGGTGGGTTTTTCTTCTGGCTGGGAGGAATCACCATCTCGGCAATAACCAGTATACTCTACGGCGCCAGGATTACCGATGAACCGACATGCTATAAGGCTTTCCGAAGGGAGGTAATTAAAGATATCCCCTTCAAGGGCACCTCCTTCGATTGGGAACCGGAGGTTACCGCCAAAATTCTCAAGGCGGGTTATAAAATCAGGGAAGTACCTATAAGTTATAATCCCCGCTCGGTTAAAGAGGGAAAAAAAATCAACTGGAAAGACGGGATTAAGGCGGTCTGGACATTGATCAAGTACAGGTTCGTTTCGTAGCTGTGTTCTTTCTTTTATCATATCTGTTGACAACTATCAATTTATATTCCATATAAGCAGTATGGATGATGCTTTCTGGATGAACAGGGCGATAATTGAGGCGCAAAATGCCCTTGATGAAGATGAGGTTCCGGTCGGATGCGTGATCGTGCACAATAACCGCATAATCGGCAGGGGATACAACCAGATAGAATCCCTGCAGGACCCTACCGCCCACGCGGAAATTATCGCCATCACCGCCGCCGCGGAGCATCTGGGAAGCAGGAGATTGGAGGGATGCGCCCTCTATGTTACCCTGGAGCCATGTGTTATGTGTTGCGGCGCAATGGTTTTAGCGAGAATTGACCGGTTGGTGTTTGGAGCGCGGGACCCCAAGGCGGGCGCGGCCCTCACGCTTTACAACATTCCTGCCGATACAAGGTTAAACCACCGGATAGAGATTGTGGAAGGCATTTACGCCGATGAATGCGGGAATATGCTCTCCGAATTTTTCCGCAGATTAAGGACGAATAAGACGGTAAACTGAGATCATTATGCAGAATGAACTGCAGGAAGAACTTGTACAAACAATAACCTCCAAGCTCAATCTCCTGGGGTTTGTTATAAACCTGGTTGCTCCGGCGATTATACTTCTCATTGGCTATATCGTGGGAAGAGAGCTTCATGACCTTTTTACGCTGGAAGATGACGCATTGACCGCCATAAGGTGGGCGCTTATCGGTGTTTCAGTGGCGGAGATAGTTATCGCTTTTTTAATCAAACGCCACCTGTTTTCCAAACTGGATAAGTATTTTCCGGAGGGAACCGATCTCAAAGCCGCGGTTGGACTGGTGGTTAAGATGATGGTAATTATACATGTACTGGCGGCTACACCGGCATTATATGGGTTATTATATTACATACTCGGAGGCGGTATCGATGGTTTCCTGCTGATGATCATTCTCAATCTTATCGGCTTCCAGCTATGCCGGGCGAGAAAATCCGACTTCGACAGCCTTTCCGATATTATCCAGAAGTCCCTGCAATCGAATTAGTTATCTCGTTTTTCCGGAACATAGCATTCCATATCTTCGTTTAATCCTACAATTGAAAAGAGTTTAAAACATCAGTTCATTACAGATATTTACCCAGGTTAGATGTCAACCGAAGATTCCAAAATACAATTACCGATAACCGGGATGTCCTGCGCGGGATGTGTGGCAAAAGTCGAGAAGGCTTTGAAAAACACATCGGGGGTTAAAGGCGCTTCCGTTAATTTGGCTACGGAAACAGCCGATGTCGATTATAATCCTAAGTCCACTGATATAAACAGGTTACGCGACAGTGTCCGGCAACAGGGGTTCGACCTTAAAACAACCAAAACCGAAATACAGATTAAGGGGATGAGTTGCGCGGGATGCGTAAAAAAAATAGAAAATTCATTGAATAAGAATCCGGGGGTGATATCGGTTTCTGTCAATCTGGCGGTAAACTCTGCCACCGTAGAATATTTATCTTCTTTAACCGGTTCAAATGAAATTAAAAATATAATCCGGGATGCCGGCTACGAAGTCGAAGATGGCGAAACCGATGAAGCCGAAGCGGTTGAAGATCCTCGGGAAGAGAGGTTTGAAAACCTCAGAAGGAAGTTCATATTCTCGGCTATATTGACCTCAATTATACTCATTGGATCGTTTGGCAAGTTTATCCCCGGTATTAATGCCATCCCCGGTCATGTAATGCATTTTGTTTTATTATCTTTGGCTATACCGGTGCAGTTTATCGCCGGTTATGAGTTTTACCGCGGCTTCTGGAAGCAGTTAAAGCATTTTTCAGCGGATATGAACAGCCTGGTGGCTATTGGCACTTCCGCCGCTTTTCTATACAGTTTTATGGCTACGATATATCCCCGGTTTTTCGAATCTGCCGGGCGGGAAGTGCAGGTATATTACGACACGGCGGCGGTGATTATAACATTGATTTTATTCGGCAGGATGCTTGAAGCGCGGGCCATGAGCAGGACATCGGAGTCTATCCGCAAGTTGATAAAACTGGCACCCCGCAAAGCGGTTGTGGTTCGCAACGGCAATGAACTGGAGGTCGATATCTCCGGTGTAAGGGTTGGGGACACAGTAATAGTGCGTCCGGGAGAACGTATACCTGTGGATGGCGAGATTATCAGCGGGGCGTCATCGGTGGATGAATCAATGATAACAGGCGAAAGCCTTCCGATTGATAAAACCGATGGTGATAGGGTTATCGGCGGGACCATCAACCATACCGGCAGTTTCCGTTTTGTTGCCGAAAAGGTCGGCGCGGAAACTATGCTGTCGCAAATCATACGCCTTGTACGTGAAGCGCAGGGTTCCAAGGCGCCGATTCAGCGGCTTGCCGATAAGGTCGCGGGGATATTCGTGCCGATTGTCATTGTAATCGCTCTGATAACATTGGCGGTATGGCTGATATTCGGCCCGGAAGAAGCGTTGGCTATGGCAATGCTGAACTTCGTTGCCGTATTGATAATAGCATGTCCGTGCGCTATGGGGCTGGCAACGCCGACGGCGATTATGGTGGCTACCGGGCGCGGGGCTGAAGAAGGAATACTGATAAAAAACGGCGAGAGCCTGGAAAACGCGCATAAAATAAAGAACATCGTGTTTGATAAAACCGGTACGCTTACCCGGGGAGAGCCGGAGGTTACCGATGTTATACCGCTCCACAGCTTTAAGGAAAATGATATTTTGAATTTCGCGGCTTCTCTGGACAGGCGTTCGGAGCATCCCATAGCGCGGGCGATAAGCCGGGAGGCGAATAATCGCGATATTCGAATTGTGGAACCAGACAGTTTTGAAGCGGTGCCCGGTTATGGAGTTCGCGGCGTATTATATAATATGTCCGCGGTTATCGGCAACCGTAGTATGATGACCGTGGAGGGGATAGATGTAGATGAATACCGGGATACAGTCAACAGTATATCATCAGAGGGGAAGACCGCGGTCTATCTCACAATTGACGGCCGGCTTGCCGGAATAATCGGGCTTGCGGATACGCTGAGGGAAATATCCGCCCACACAATAAGCGATTTAAAGGACCTCGGGTTAGAGGTTGCAATGTTAACCGGCGACAGCGAGCAGGCGGCGAAAGCCGTGGGCGGCAGACTGGGAATGGATAAGGTAATCGCCGGGGTTTTACCGGACGGCAAGGCTAAAGAAATAAAGAAGTTACAGGAAAAAGGGCGAAAAGTAGCAATGGTTGGCGACGGTATCAACGACGCGGTGGCCCTCGCGCAGGCGGATGTGGGCATCGCTATCGGCACGGGAACCGATATCGCGATGGAAACTTCCGATATAACATTGATCAAAGATGACCTTAGAGGGGTAATCCGCGCGTTGAAATTGTCGAAAATAACCATTAGAACAATCAAATGGAACCTGTTCTGGGCATTTGCCTATAACACCGCGGGAATACCGATTGCGGCAGGGGTTTTGTATCCGTTCTTTGGAATTCTATTGAATCCCATTATCGCATCGGCGGCAATGGCATTTTCCTCGGTACTGGTTGTTACTAATTCATTGCGGTTGAAGAACAGGAATTTGTAATTTTATCCGGGGATAACGCTACGACGTTCGGGTCATTCATCGTGAATTTGGTCACGGAGGATTATTATGCCACTTACGAGGCAATACTCCACTTCATTGAGAGATTACGTTAAGGAGTGGATAGATCAACTGAAAGATGTTGAAGTTTTAATCGGGGTACCATGCTACAATAACGACGATACCATCGCCAAGGTTATCTCCACGGCGGCGGAGGGTTTAGCCGAGTATTATCCGGACAGGAAATCGGCTATTCTTGTTTCCGACGGCGGGTCGCTCGATGATACCCGGGAGGTGGCATCGAAGGCCAAGGTTCCTGATAATTGCCATCTCATGGTTTCGATCTACCGGGGATTTCCGGGCAAGGGAACATCGCTGAGGGCGATATTCGAGGCGGCATATCTTCTCCGGGCGGATGCCTGCGCGGTGTTCGATTCCGATCTGCGCAGTATAACTCCGGAATGGGTAAAACTTTTAATTGATCCTATACTGGATAAAAAGGCCGGGTATGTAACCCCTATATATAAACGCCACAAATTCGACGGTACTATAACCAATCATATCATCTATCCCATGACCCGGTCGCTTTACGGGATGAATATACGCCAGCCCATCGGGGGGGACTTCGGTTTCAGCGGGGAGCTGGCCGGTTTATACGCCAAGACCAAGGTATGGGATACTGATATTGCTAAATTTGGCATCGATATATGGATGACCACGGTGGCTATAAACGAAGGTTTCAATGTCATGCAGGCAAGCCTGGGGGCGAAAATTCATAACCCCAAGGACCCCGCCGCCGATTTAGGACCGATGTTCTACCAGGTGGTGAGCACTATGTTCTACCTGATGGGTGAGTATGAGAGAAAGTGGATGGGGGTCCGGGGGAGCCGAGATGTCGAAATATACTCCAACAGCGGCGAAGACCAGAAGGTGGTTCCGGTTCCTGTAAGCCAGAACCGGCTTATAGAGGAATTTGATGATGGATTCAACCATTTCGAGTCGTTCTATAAAGAAGTGCTTAGCGATGAAACTTTCGGGATGTTGAAACAAACCAGGGATGATATGCTTTCAGGGAAATCAATGGATTTTTCGGGGGAACTCTGGGCGAAAATTCTTTATGATTTCGCGTATGTGTTCCAGCTGTGGAACCGCAACCGCAGGCGCCTGGTGGATATAATTACCCCCATACATTTTGGGCATACAGCTTCGTATTTTGAAAACGTGCGGGACAGGAGCGACGAAGAGGCCGAAGATTATGTCCAGGAACAGGCCAAAACATTCGAGGAAACCAAGAGTTACCTGATAAATAAATTCAAGAAATGGGAAGATAATTAAATGCCGTCTATAAGGCGTTCTCCCAAAAATGAGGGCAGGCCGTAGTCCTGTATTCTCTTGTAAACTTTACCTGTATTATATTCCAGCCTTACTTCTTCCATGGTCCATTCCGACCTGTCAAAAATGACAAAACACAGCCTGGGGTCATGGTCCCTCGGTTGACCGATGCTTCCGACATTTACAATAGTTTTGGTTTCTTTCATGACCGCGATTCCGGTAGCGCTTATGCTGATATTCTCGTCGCTTAACGCGCCGGATATACCATCAACAGACTCGAGTCTTCCGGTTGAATATAATCCCGGTATGTGGGAATGTCCCACGAAACCTAAAGAATGTTCCATTTCTTCCAGGTATCTATCGGCGCTGTATTCGTCATCGATATATCGCCACCTTTCCGGCTCAACGGGAGTTGAGTGCGTATAGATAATATCCTCCTCTTCGATGCTGAATGGAAAACCGGAAATTATCCTTTTGTGCTCTTCGGTAAGACATTGCCGGGAGAAACGCACTCCGGAACGGGCGTAGCGGTTCATAAGAGTTTCGCCCTCGGGTTCGATCACGGCGTGGTCGTGGTTGCCCATGACGATTTTATCCGTCAGGGTAATGAGTATTTCAAGGCATTCCGCGGGATTGGGACCGTAACCGACTATATCACCGAGGCATACGACTTCTTTGTCACCGCGGAAACGGTCGTAGAATTCGGTGAATGTTTTCAAGGCTTCGAGGTTAGAATGTATATCAGAGATAATAAATGTCTTCATAATCTTACTTGCGTTTCTCTTCGTGTTCTGTAGACAGGAACCAGTATCTTGAACCGAGGTAATCGGCAAGGGTTCCTATACCGATTCCCAGACCGATGCCGATGGCCGCGCCGGCGATGACATCGAGGGGATAATGAACGCCGACATAGACACGGGAGAGGGCGACCATAAAGGCAACGAGGTAAAACTCCCGGCGGCGGTTGAGAAATTTCTCGCCGAAAAAGGTCGCCGCGGCGAACATATTGGTGGCATGAGATGATGGAAATGATTTACCCGCCCCGCAATTGACCAGCAGGCGGTAGAGATCGAGTTCATGGCATGGCCGGGGGCGGTCCACAAGCGGTTTGATAACCGATGATGAAAGCTGGTCGGACAGCGCGATAAGCACTCCGCCCCAGAGAAGGATTACCAATCCCCTGCGCTTCATAAGGAATATTATTCCAACACAAACCGCTATCAAAGGATAGAGGAAGTTGCTTTCCTCGGTAATGAAGGGCATAACCAGGTCCATCACATTGTTAGCGATGGTCATATTTATAAAATAGAACACCTGTATATCGATGTTAACGATAAAATCCAGCACCATTGTCTCCTATCGCTATAAAAAATTCACTCTGCCGTTAGTGGCTTCTATTAAGGCCGATTTGAAATCTTCAACTACCGATTCCCTTACCTCAACTCTAAATTCGGCATCGGGGTTATAAATCTCCGAGAGAACTCTGCCCTTGTAATTATTCAAATTATGATAAACCGCCGATACAGTATCCGCCGGAGTAACCAGCTTGATTTCGGCAGTAACTATTTTCATTATGATATTTTTATCGGTTAATACTTCTGTGGCTGAAGCGGAATACGCCCGGGCCAGGTTCCCGGTACCCAGCTTGGTACCCCCGAAATAGCGGGTAACAACTATTGTTGTGTTGGTCAACTCCTTTGACTTTATGGCATTGAGTATAGGAATCCCCGCGGTGCCCGATGGTTCGCCGTGGTCGTTGTAGTGTTCATTAAGCTCAACACCCCTTCCATATCTGTATGCGTAACAATTATGAGTGGCATCGTGGAATTCGCCATTGATAGCCGCTATGAACTTTTCAACATCCGCCATCGATTCGGTGCATTCTACCGACGCGATAAACCTGGAGCCTTTGACCTTAATCTCGGCGCGTTTAAATCCCCGTATTGTCTTGTATTCATCGGATTTCATCGAAATTTTTGTTTATTCCCGACTTGCCTCGCTACCGCCCTCCAGGTACTGTTCACAGAGGCGGTTAAAACGGGAAAGGTAAATCATGTCGAAGGTATCCATCTTATCGGGAAAATGCCTTTGGGCAACTTCGCGTATCCTGAGGGCGGCTTTGTCCACGGTTGTTTTATCGATACTTTTATTCTCTATCTTGCGGCAAAGGTAGTCAGCCATTCTTTGCATTTTGCGGTAATTTTCTTTTTCCGTGTATTCCTCACTCATCGGATTCCCCGTCAACCAGCATATACTCAATCATCTCTTCCATTCGTTCGAGGCTTTCAAAACATACGATACCTAACTCGGATTGCAGTTCCGCCGGAACCTGTTTACCGGGATCGAAGAGGTAACATCCCTTGCCCTGCTCCCGGGCGCGGATAATCGAGTTCATTGTGCCGCTTGATTTTTCATGAAGTTCGACCACGATTACCGAAGAAGCCAACCCGACTACTAACCGGTTGCGGGCCAAGAGCCTGCCTACCGAAACATTAGCATCCGGGTGGTACTCCGACAACACGCATCCGCTCTTTTCCATCATTTTGGAAAGTTTATTGTTCTCCCGGGGGTAGACATTTAGAATTCCACTGCCAAGGATGCCGGCGGTATAGCCGTTATTACTCAATGAACCGAGGTGTGCCGAAGAATCGATACCCGCGGCGAGACCCGATATTACATATATATCCCTGTTGGCAAGCATTTTGCCGATTTCCACCGCAACCGCGATGCCATCTTCGCTGGCATGGGTGGTGCCCACAACGGCGAGGGCGGGATGCCTGTATTCCGGGAGTTCACCGCGGTAGTAAAGCAGGGCCGGAGGATCGGGGAGTCTTAATAATATCTCCGGGTAATCATTTTGAAATAATCCGGTAACATTGATACCGGCATCGACAATCAGAACAAGCTCCTCTTCGGCTTCTTTAAGGCGGTAGCCGGCGGAGATAATCTTGCGTGAACGGTCCTCAGAAAGTCGTGGAATAGACGCCAACTCGTCCGGCTCGGCGCTCAGGATATTATCTATGCTCTCAAAATTCATCAGCAGGGATGATAGCATCTTGGGGCCGACTTCCCCAAAGTTTTTGAGGGCGTATAACTTAACCAGTTCCTCATTTATCTTTTGAGCCTGTATTGCCATATATTGCTTTATACTTAAATCAAACCGGTCTGTAAAGCGTTTTTTGCGGTCATATTGTTTACACCCCCTTGAGCTTATTGGTTAGAAACAGGTTGACTATGGACGTTCACATAAATAAATTGGTTTATTTACGGAATTTGTAAATATGAATCTACCCAACAAGCTGACTGTATCGAGGATTATACTCTCTCCAATATTTTATATGCTTTTCGTGGTGGACAGTAAACTTACACGGGTATTGTCGCTGGTGGTATTTACGGTGGCGGCGTTGACGGACCTCTACGATGGGTACTTGGCGCGGAAATATAATATCGCCACGAATTTCGGCAAATTCATGGACCCGCTCGCGGATAAAATATTGACTTCGACGGCGTTTATATCGTTTGTTGCCCTGGGCTACGCGCAGGCATGGATGATTTCCACAATCATTGTAAGGGAATTTATAATAACCGGATTGCGTTCGCTGGCGGCATATAAAAGCTACCTGATACTGCCTTCGTTTTTAGCTAAGGTCAAGGCGGCATCGCAGATGGTGGTTATTGTTTTCATGTTAGTTGTAATAAATGGCGAGACAATCCTTGGTTCAGCGGCAGGTAAAATTTATATTTTCGATACGGAGCTTATGCAACCGTATTTCGATATAATGATACTCATAACTACGCTGTTGACCGTCTATACCGGGCTTGATTATATAATAAAGGGTTTCTCCATGATAAAGAGCCTTATGCGATGAGCAACATTTTCACCAAAATGATGAAACCCCCGACGGAACCGGGGGATATCAATGCCCGGGAGCGCCCATTAACGGTGCTGACCGCAACTTTCTTTTACACCGGCTACCTTCCCAAGGCTCCGGGAACCTGGGGTGCGCTGGCAACGGTAATCGCGGCGTATTTTCTCTTTCCCCAAAACCTTTGGTTACAGGTTATCATAACGGCGGCGGTTTTCCTGATAGGGGTTCCGGCATCGAAACGCGCCGAGGAAATATACGGAAAGGATGGGGGACCTATTGTAATCGACGAAACCGCGGGAATGCTGACCACGCTAATAGCGGTTCCGAAGACGATACCCTTTTACGTAATCGCGTTCTTCGCATTCCGTTTTTTCGACATTGTAAAACCGTACCCGGGGCGTAAATCGGAGGGCGTTTCCAACGGCTGGGGGGTAATGCTCGATGATATAATCGCGGGATTGTACGGTTTGATAGTAATGCACATAATAATACTGATATATACGAATTTTTACGCGGGATAGTATATGAAGACAGCATTTATAGTAATAGGAGATGAAATTCTCTATGGCCATACAGTCGACTCCAACTCGGCATTCCTCGGCGAGCATTTGACCGACCTCGGCTACGATCCGGTTAAAAAGGAGGTAATCGGCGATGATATCGAAATGGTGGAAAGCAGTATCTCGCGCTTGTGCAAAGACCACAGGCTTGTAATCGCCACCGGGGGCCTGGGACCAACCCATGATGACGTAACCAAAAAGGCCGTAAGCAGGGCTTTCAAGCGGAATTTGGTTCTCGATGACGATGTCCTCCAGTTTTTGGAGATGAAATACAAACAGCGGGGCAAGGAAATGCCCCCTTCGGTGCAATCGCAGGCCTTAATACCCCAGGGAAGCACCGCGCTGAAAAACGACTGGGGCACAGCCCCGGGGATACTTATCAAGCAAAACGGGACTATCTTTGTATCCCTTCCGGGAGTGCCTTTCGAGATGAAAAACCTGTTCATCCACCGCTTGAAGCCGCTCCTTCCGGAGGTAAGGGGTCAAAAAACAATCACCTTCAAGCGATTGAAAACATCGGGTATCGCGGAAGCGGAAATTTTCGATAGAATAAAAGAGCTGTTAAACAGCAAGGAGGAAGTGAAACTTGCCTTTCTGCCGAGTCCTTTTGGCGTGGACCTGAGGATGACCGTCAAGGACAGAACCCGCGATGAAGCCTTGAGCCTGATGTCGGATTTCGAGGGCAGGTTGAGAGAGCTAATCGGCGATTACATATACGGCGAGGGAGATACATCCATGGCGGAAGTGGTGGCGGAACTTTTGAAAAAGAAAAGCAAAACCCTTTCCACTGCCGAATCATGCACCGGCGGTCTATTAGCCAAGATGTTGACCGACATTCCCGGCTCATCGGCATACCTGGACCGTGGAGTGATAACTTACAGCAACCGGGCAAAAACCGAGGTCCTTGAGGTTCCACGAGAAATGATAGAGGAATACGGCGCGGTATCATCGGAGGTGGCGACGGCTATGGCCGAAGGTATCCGAAAGCAATCCGGGACCGATTATTCGCTGTCTATAACCGGTATCGCCGGTCCGGATGGAGGAACCGGGGAAAAACCGGTGGGGACTACATATATAGGAATTGCATCTGATAATGGAAGTTCGGCCAGGCTTTTTCATTTCGGCAATGAGCGGGATTATAACCGTCACCGGGCGGTGATTACGGCGCTGAATATGCTTCGAGCCGAACTGCGGGGATAAGGGTTTCACAGCCGATTTAGATTTGCAAAATAACAATAAATATATTAAAATACGGCTATGAGGACATTTATAGCGATCGATATACCGGCTGAGGCCAAGATGCAATTGGACAGGATGATAACCGGATTTAAAGGGCTGGGAGGACGCGTTAGCTGGACCAAGGCAAAAAATTTACATTTAACTGTGAAGTTTATCGGTGATTTTTCCGAAGATAAACTTGAAGACTTGTCCACGTTGTTGAAGGATGAACTGCGTAGTATAGAACCTCAGCAGTTATCGCTCTCGGGATTGGGAGCATTTCCAAACATCAAAAAACCCCGCGTGCTGTGGGTCGGAGTTGGACAGGGTAAAGAATGGTTTGTTGATTTAGCATTAAAAATCGATAGTATTTGCAAGAAACTAAGAATACCCAGAGAGAAGAAGAAACCGTCACCGCATTTAACATTGGGACGGGTGCGTGATTTAAAGGGTTGCGAGAAGTTGTTGGAAGATTTTTCACAGGCTAAATTCGATTATCCGGAATTCGCCATCGGCAATATCACGATATACCGAAGCGATTTGAGTCCTCAGGGGGCTAAATACACAGTATTGGAAAAGATATCATTCAAATAGTGAGAGGTAACTATGGTTGAAATCGCCAAGAACAAGAAGAAAGCAATTGAATCGGCATTAACCCAGATAGAACGCCAGTTTGGCAAGGGATCTATAATGCGCCTCGGCTATGATGGAGTCGCTGTGGGAATAGATACTATTCCGACGGGTTCCCTCGGTCTGGATTCCGCTCTCGGAGTAGGCGGTGTGCCCCGGGGAAGGGTTGTTGAAATTTTCGGTCCGGAATCATCAGGAAAAACCACCCTGGCCCTGCATATTCTCGCCGAAGCCCAGAAAAGGGGCGGCATCGGGGCGTTCGTAGATGCCGAGCATGCCATGGACCCGGCATATTCCAAAAAACTGGGCGTCGATATCGATAATCTCCTGGTCTCCCAGCCGGACACCGGCGAGCAGGCTTTGGAGATAGCTGAAACGCTTGTACGCAGTAACGCCATAGATGTCATAATCATCGACTCGGTAGCCGCGCTGGTGCCCAAGGCGGAAATCGAAGGGGAGATGGGAGACGCGCACATGGGACTGCAGGCGCGGTTGATGTCCCAGGCATTGCGTAAACTTACCGGAGCGGTATCGAAATCGAAAACCTGCCTTATATTCATCAACCAGATACGGATGAAAATCGGGGTGATGTTCGGCAATCCGGAGACCACAACTGGCGGCAACGCGTTGAAATTTTACTCCACGGTGCGCTTGGATATTCGCAAGATAGCCACTTTAAAGGACGAAGGCGAGGTTATCGGCTCGAGGACAAGGGTGCGTGTGGTTAAAAATAAACTTGCTCCTCCTTTCAAAGAAACGGAGTTCGATATAATCTACGGCGATGGTATAAACAAACTCGGCGAGTTGGTGGATATCGGCGTGGAATGCGGACTGCTGGAGAAGTCCGGGACCTGGTATTCCTATGGTCAGCTGAGGCTTGGACAGGGGCGTAACAACGCGGTCAAGTATCTGCGTGACAATCCTGAAATTATAGACGAGCTGGAAAACGGTATCCGGGAAAGAAAAGGCATCGGCGGGGTTATACCTCCAAAGAAAACAGAGCAGGAAGGCGAAGCAGAAGATAAAAAAAACGGAGAAAAGGACGAAACGCCGGAAACAAAAAACCGGATTAAAGAAGAAATAAGCAGTTTAAAGGATAAAAAAGAAGATACAAAAACCGCCAAGAAGGAAAAGTAACCGTTGTGCAGGATTATCGTTTCCTTAAAAGAACGCGGTAAGAAAAAAAAATATTTGCATATTAATTTCTCCGATGGCAGTTCACTGAAACTCGATAAAGAGGCTGTCGTCGGAGATTTTCTTTTCGAAGGAAAAAGCCTGACCGAGGAGGACTACCTATCGCTTATAGAGGCCCAGGAATTGCGGGAAATATACATAAAAGCCCTGCGTATGCTCGCGCGCCGTTCCCACTCGCGCGGCGAGTTGCGCGCCAAACTCTCCCGGAGAGGATACCAACCTGGCAATATAGATGAAGTGCTGAGTAGAATTGCGGAAGAAGGTTATCTCGATGACCGCTCATTCGCTTTTGAATTCGCCGGCTATTATCTGCGCAGGAAACCATGCGGCAGGAAACTTCTGGAATATGAATTAAAAAGAAGGGGGGTAACCGTCAGATATATTCATGAAGCTTTAAACGAGGTCTTTTCGGAGGTCGATGAATATACCGAGGCTAAGGAGCTGGCTGACCGTAAACTGAAGCAATATGAAAAATACGAAGGTAGAGAGCTTAAGGGGAGGCTGTACCGGTTTTTATACAACCGCGGTTTTCCGCCGGATATTATTTACGAAGTAGTTAACGAAAAAGTAAAAGACAATTAATCACATTACCCTCTCTATTCTCCCCTGTTCTATTCTAAACCGCAATGTTTTGCCATCATCTTCGGTCCTTTCTATCCCGCGGGCCGAAGCCATTAAAACCTGACCAATTGATTTTGAAAGAGTTAAAAGATTAGCCGAACGTCCGGTATCAAGTTCGCTGACCGCTTCATCGAGGAGCAGAAGAGGTTTCTCTCCCCTGATATTCTCCATGTATTCGAGGGACGCGAATTTCATGCTTAACATGGCGCATTTCTGTTGTCCACGGGAGCCATAGCTGCGAATTGATTTGCCATCGACATGAATAGAGATATCATCGCGGTGCGGACCAACAATCGCCTGTTGAAGACGGATTTCACGCTGGAGGTTATCATTTAGCGCATCAAATATGCCCTTGATAATATCATTTTCGAATTCGTCCCCGTACCTTGTTTTATAGACAAATTTTATTTCTTCATCTGGGGAAAGCCTTTTATACAGACCCGCGCCCTGTGCCTTTAAATATTGCACAAAATCGAGGCGTTTATTAACAAGTGTCGAACCTGTTTTAGCAAGTTGCTTATTCCATATATTGATCTGGCTCTTATCTATGCGGGGGGAATCCTTCAAAAGGGCGTTTTTTTGCTTGAGAGTTTTACCATATTCCATAAGGGATGACAGATACACCGGGAAACAGTGGGAGAGTACCGAATCCATAAATCTACGGCGGTTGTCCGGGGGACCTGAGGCAATCTCTACATCCTCTGAAGACACTGATACTACAGCGGAAATTTCAATCAACTTCGATAAACGCTGGAGTAGCACGCCGTCAATTTTGATGTTCTTTTTGCCCTTGCCGTCAAATCCGATTTCGATTTTGATGTCTTCATCGGCGGTGATTATATCCCCTACGAGCCGTGAATAATCATGTTCTTTTTTAATCAACAATGACTCGCGCGCGCCCCTTATAGACCTGCCGGTGAGTAAAAAGAAAATCGCTTCCAGCAGTGATGTTTTACCGGAAGCGTTGGGTCCATAGACCAGGTTTAATTTTTCCCCGAATTCCAGCGATGCTCTTTCGATATTGCGGAAATTTTCTATATCAATAGATTTCAGGATCAAAACGGCATCGCGTTTAGTCGGTTAACCTCAATGGCATAACTAAATATAAATAATCCTCGTTGTCCTCGTAGGATACCGCTTTTACAACCCCGGCTGTTGTGGGTCCCGTAAACTCAACCACCGCCTGAGGAGTATCAACCTGCTTGACAATTTCCAGAAGGTAATTCGCGTTATATCCTATCTCCAGTTCCTCGCCATCATAGTCGGCTTGTATTTCATCGTGACCCTCGCCGCCGACATCGAAATTGGTAGCGGAAACGGTTATCTTTGATGGTGAAAATCCGAGCTTCACCTGGTGGGTGATATTGTTGGACAGTATCGAAACCCTACGTATAAGAGATACAAAATCATCTCTTTCAACTATCAACCTCTTATCATTCTCACTTGGAATTACCTGCTCGTAATTGGGGTAGGGTCCATCGAGAAGACGGGTTGTCAGTATACTGCCGTCAATATTTAAAACGAGATTATCCTTCCCAAAGATGATACCTACTTCCTCCCTGGAATCTCCATACAATTTTACAAAATAATCCAGGGCCTTAGTAGGCACGATAATATCATCCTTCAGTTTAGGGACCGATACTCCCTTACGGGTCATCTTGGAAAGTATATGACCGTTGGTAGCCACCATGTTCAGTGAATCTTTATCCGCTTTCCAGAGAATTCCATTGAGAGCCGGACGGGTTTCATCACGGGACACGGCAAAAGAAGTTTTGCGCACCATCCTGCAGATAAGATCCCCGGGAACTTTAATTTCTTCCTCGATATTGAATTCGGGAAATTTCGGGAACTCATCGGCTGGAATACCGGCGATTTTATAAAGTCCCTTTTCGGATTTCAACTCTACCCGGTTATCAGCGCTGCTGATATACACTTCTCCCGCGGGCAGTTCCCTGATAAGCTCGGCAAACATCCTGGCCGGAACAGTAACCTCGCCGTCTTTGTCCACATTCGCTTCGGCTTCACTGGTAATGGAAACATCGAGGTCGGTGGCCTTCATGAATATCTTATTTTCAGATGTTTCTATAAGTATATTTGACAGCACAGGAAGCGTTGCCCTGGAAGGAACAATATTCAATACCTTTTGTACAAGCGAGCTTAGTTTTTCTTTGTCAATTGTGAACTGCATATATTCTCCACAAAATCTCTCTCTTTTATTCTTATTATTATATTAATTTATTAAATAGTAATAATAATAACAATGTTAAAATGTTGATATGTAAAAAACAAAACCTTTAACCGCATAGTTTATATTAGCTTTTGCGCCGGATGTTAAATCGTTGCATGTTGAAAAAGCGTTGTTTTTATGTTCAGGCATTCTGGATCGATTGTTAACAAAATTATGTTTGTGGAAAAGAACCATTTTATCAACACCTTTTCCCCATTGTTTTAACGTCTATGAATAGAGAGAATTGATTATACTGTCTATTCGCGATTTATATTCCGGCTTGTTGGCGCACTGTTCTTCCACCTGGCTGTTTGCGTGAATAACCGTCGAATGATCCCTTCCGCCGAATTTCAAACCTATCATTTTCAAGGGAGCGTTGGTAAACTGGCGGCAGAGATACATAGCTACCTGCCTCGCGCTCACGATTTCCTTGGTTTTCTTTTTGGCGCATAACATGTCAACAGATACCCCAAAGGCATCGCTGACTTTTTCCTGTATCAGCTCTATGGTAATTTGTCTTCTTTTTTCGGGTATAGTGTCTTTGAGGACCTTTGAAGCTACTTTCATGTCTATGTCTTTACCGGCAAGTGATGAGTAAGCGAGGAGTTTGATCAAGGAGCCTTCGAGTTCGCGTATGTTATTGGTAATGTTTTCGGCGATGTAGATAAGAACATCTTCGGGAATGTCCATATTGTCCATCTCGCTTTTCTTGCGCAGGATGGCTATACGGGTTTCCAGATCAGGCGCCTGGATATCGGTTACCAGTCCCCAGCTGAAGCGCGACAGAAGCCTTTCCTCGAGACCCTGAATATCCTTGGGAGCGCGGTCGGAGGTTAGGATTATCTGTTTCCCGGTTTGATAGAGAACATTGAAAGTGTGGAAAAACTGTACCTGTGTTGACTCTTTTCCCGCGAAAAACTGGATATCATCGAGTAGAAGTATATCGACATTACGGTAAAAGTTTACAAACTCACTTGTAGATGATGATGAAATTGAACTTATAAAGTCCGAAGTAAATTTCTCGGATGTAATGTAAAGCACCTTGTGGTCGGGATAAATTTCCTTTACGAAGTTGCCAATAGCCTGGGCGAGATGGGTTTTACCGAGTCCGACGCCGCCGTAAATATAAAGGGGATTGTATCTTGTTTTGCCGGGCGATTCGGCTACCGCCATCGCTGCGGCATGGGCAAAACTGTTGGATTCGCCAACCACGAAGTTATCAAAAGTATATTTATCCTTAAGCTGGGATGCTTCCAGGTAATCATCATTTATCGATTGGTTTTTCGATACTGTATTTTCTATCTTGTAAGCTTCGGGTATTATCGGTTGATGCTGGGGGTTTCCATTGTCCCGCGTCCTGAAGGAAAATCTTAGATTAGAACCAGTGGTTTCCCGGATAGCCAGATTTATAATATCCGAATAATGTTCTTCCAACCATTCAGAAACGAATTTATTGGGAACGGAGATATTGAATCTTCCCCCGTCAAAGTTGATTCCCTCGGTCTGGCGGAACCAGGTGCTGAAGCTGTGGGGTTTAACTTTAGCCGAGATAATTTTGAGACAATTATCCCATATAGATTTACACTCACCATCAATCATGTGCCCACCATTATTTAACAGTTTTTAACAATTCCAAAGCCGTTAGCTTCTAAACAGATACACACTCCCGCTACAAAGTTATCCACAATTGTTAATTTTTTAAAAATCCCTTTAACTACAAGTAATCTAATAACTTATTTAACTATGCCGTAGCTTATCAACATTGTATTCACAGTGGGTTTTCTCAATCGGCGGACAGTATTATAAGGATTATGTTAAGATCAAGTCAAGGGTAAATCGAAAGAAAAAAAGCTCATTTTTATAAAGCCCGATTGCTTCTGCAATTACGGAAGGAAATTTATCTGCTTACATAAATATTGTATCATACAAGGCCAAGCTTTAAAAACTGATAATAATTAGTGTCTGTAAATTATTATAATTCAACGAATAAAAAATGTTTACTTTTGTGGGTAGACCGTGTAGCGGTCAGTTAAATCACCGGAACGTTTATTAAAGTAAATAAGCGTGGAATTTTTATCTATCAGGGGTTTCAACAGGCTGACGCATTCATTAAGACTTTTAAATGCACGGCATAGCAAGAAGTTAAATCTTGGATGCGGGCCATCAATATATTTTTCTACCCTTGTATTTTGTACATTAATATTAACTAAGTTTAAGTTAGTTTTAATGATGTTCAGGAACGCCGTTTTCTTCTCGGATGAGTCCAACAGGGTGAATTCAGAGCCGGGCAAAAAAATTGCCATGGGAATACCGGGGAATCCGTTGCCGCTGCCAACATCGAGGAAGCTCGGTTTATCTTTGATATTAAGCAATTGCAGTACCCCTAAGCTGTCTATAATATGTCTCTCGAATATCATGTTGATATCCGCTTGCGACACAAGGCTAAGCGATCTCGTGTATTTCTGCAAAAGCCCTGTGTAGCCATCGAGCTGGTGCAACTGTTTGTCCGATGCAGTAACACCGCTTTGTTCGAGGATATCATTAAGCTGTTTTAACTGTGCCTGGTTAATATACTGAAGTTCCATCCGGTTTTAATTGTTTACTAAATAAATTAAGTTGCCTTTTAGAATATTACGAATATAATATAAACGAAACTCAGGAGGAATAAATGAAAACGAAAATTTTATTATTGACGATAACACTGCTTTTAGTACTCAGCTCAAGCGCAATTTCCCGGGATGCTTATAATTTTGAGCTCAAGGACCTCGATGGTAACACCGTAAAGCTGTCGGATTTTGCGGGCAAGGTAGTACTGCTTGATTTCTGGGCCACCTGGTGCAAGCCATGCCGGGCGGCGATACCATTTTTAAGGGACCTTCATGAACAGTACGGTGATAAGGATTTTGTCCTGATAGGCGTCAACTGCGACCAGCGCAAAACCGAGAAACAGATCAAGGATTTTATGAGGCAATATGAGATAGAATATCTCAATGTTTTAACCAACAGCAAAATGATGCAAAAGTATGGTATTTATGCTATGCCCACGACGGTATTGATAAGCCCGGAGCAGAAAGAAGTTAAGCGCTATGTTGGTATAAGGGCGCAGACCGAGATTGAGTTGGAAAGGGCAATCAATAATCTTCTTAATATCGGGGGAACGCCGGTTGATCTGTGCATGGGATTTATCAAGCTCATCGGCGAAAGCGCCGATCCGGAGATTGCCGATAATGCCCGAAGGGAATTGTACAAAGCGCTTGGAGAGGCGAATAAGAACTTTAACATAAATTTCAGCGTACCCGGGGGCGATGAAAAGTTGGAATGTGCCTATGAGATTTCGGGGATTCTTTCCGTGGATGGAAGTAATGGACGCCTGACGATTGAGGTGATCGATAATGAGACCGGTCTGGATATTGAAAGCGCGTCGAGTTTCGGCAACTTAAACAAGATGGAGGAAATCTCCGGTAAGGTGGCGTCCCAGATCGCCCAGGCGATTATTTCCCGGTAGGATTTTTCGGAACACATTTATATTCAGGGGAGTTTTTGATAAACGAAGGGAGTTTGATATTAATACGCCGGGTAAAAATACAAGCGATTTAATACGTTTCGGTACATCCTCTTTTTCCTCCAAAGACTGGATAGGCAATTTCTATCCGGAGGGAACAGAACCGTCGGATTTCCTCAGGTATTATTCTGAAAAATATGATACCGTGGAGGTTGATGCCACCTACTATAAGATACCTACCCGCAGTATGACCGAAAGCTGGAACTTGAAAACCCCTGAAGGTTTTTTATTCAGCGCCAAATTTCCCCGTTCCATCGTTCACGCCGGCGAGAAGGCGGCTCCGGATGTTGATAAAATCATGGAGAAGGAGCATACGTATTACGACCGCGATAAATTTCTGGAATCGATGAGTTTATTAGGGAATAAGCTTGGATACCTTTTGATTCAGTTTCCATATTTCAACAAGAAACTCTTCGGTTCGCGCAAACCGTTTATGGAAAAACTGGACCGTTTTCTTGGTGATTTGCCCAACGATTTCCGCTACGCGGTTGAGATAAGAAACCGGAATTGGCTTAAGCCTGAATTCGCCGGGATATGCAGACAGCATAACGCGGCGGTAACCCTCGTGGACCACGCATGGATGCCCCATGGCGATGAGATGGAAAGTTACTTCGACCCCATAACCACCGACTTTACCTATATCCGGCTTTTAGGGAACCGTAAGGAGATTGAACAGATAACTAAAAAATGGGATAAGATAGTAATCGATCGTGACGACAGGCTTAAAAGATGGGCTGATTTCATTGCCGGGTTAATTGACAGGGAGATTTTCGGGGTAGTATACGCGAATAACCACTACGCGGGCAACGGTCCGATGACGCTGGAGAGGTTAAGGGAATTGTATATGGGGCAAAATTAATGGACCTCCGGTGAAGGAGGTCCAAAGCTTGATATTTAGTTTTCCAGAGCTGGATTCTCTTTTGTTCGTTCGACAATAGAACGGTTCCAATTTAACCCAATTCGGGGGTATCCAGCTAACATTAGCAATATATAAGCTGTTTGAGGGCTTGGCAAGGAAAAAGATGGAGAATTTACATAATTGTTGTAATATTCTAAAAAATTTGTTGAATAACCCCGGTTTTTGATTTATAAATATAGTACTCAGGACCCAATTGAATCTTGACAAAATCGAAAATTTAGATATATTACAAATTCACTGTAGTAGGTACATTTCAGCGTACTTATCAGTATAAAGGGCAATTCAAATTTTTCTTCTGTAGAGAGATAAGTTAGAAAAAACATAGTTTAACCTGAAGGTTATATAAAATGCGAAAACGTAATTTTGCGCTAATCGCGCTTTTGATTATTTTCACTGTGTTGTTGACCCAGTTTTCCCCGGCAGGCGCGCAGGCTATAATTGCCGACCATAATTCCGTGCTTGAATTTGAATCCATCCCGGACAGCATAATCAACTTTATTTCCGGTAATTACCGGATCTATTACGCCCACACATCCCATGGAAGCCAGATAATTACCGGTATTGATGAACTCCAATACGAAAACCCCCTTTACGATTATCCATATTTCCATGAGGTCGCCGATGACCTCGGCGGAAGTGGTGACACGAGCTGGGTTCCGGATGTACGCAACTACCTTGATTCGCATCCCGAATGCAACATGGCCATGTTTTCGTGGTGCGGCGGGGTTTCCGATAACACGCCACAGGGCATAAATATTTATTTGAATAAAATGGATGAACTCGAAAATGACTACCCTGATGTAATCTTCATTTATATGACCGGGCACCTCGATGGCACCGGCCCCGGCGGCAATCTCTATGAACGCAACAACCAGATTCGCGCTTACTGCGAGGACAACAGCAAGATATTGTTTGATTTCGCGGATATTGAGAGTTACGATCCGGATGGCAATTATTATCCGTATGCCAGCGACGCCTGCGAATGGTGTTACGATTGGTGCGATATACACGATTGCCCTTCATGTGGATGCGCCCACAGCCATTGTTTTAATTGTTACATGAAAGGTAAATCATGGTGGTGGATGATGGCCAGGATTTCCGGCTGGGGAGAGAATCCGCCGCCCCAGCTGACTATTGACATGAGACCGGACAATCCGCCAGTAATTACCTATCCCGGCGGTTATTTTACATACACCGGCAGTATCATCAACGAATCGCGGAATCCGGTTTCCACCGATGTCTGGATTATGCTGACCATCCCCAGTGGCGGTTACTATGGACCCTTAAGCCTGTATAATGGTATCTCCGTTGGCGCCGAACAGACCATAACCATACCGGGAATTGCCCAGGAGATTCCATCCTATGCCCCGCTGGGAATCTATAATTATCACGCTTATTGCGGAGAATACCCATCGGATAAAACGGATTCTTCATCGTTCCAATTCGCCCTGGTCGATCCGAGGGTGGATACGAAAAAATGCTGGCGCACCCGGGGTTGGTCAAGGGAAGAACCCGAACAGATGCCGGCGTCATATTCGTTTTTAAACTGCTATCCGAATCCTTTTAACAGTTCCACAACGGTTAAGTTCGCCCTGGCGGAAAGCTCGGATATAACCCTTGATATTTACAACATTCTCGGCGAACGCGTTGAACTTCTCGCCCGGGGAACTTATGGCGGGGGAATCCATGAAGTTAACTGGAATGCCGCCAGGTACTCAAGCGGAATCTATTTTGTTAAACTAACCTCGGAGATGGGTACCGTTGCAAACCGGGCAATTATAATTAAATAACTCATATCTCTTTTTCTTGAATGTTTCTCCCCGATGTCTATTGGGTTGAATCGTGTTTTTGAGCAGTAGGCAGGGCATCCTATGTTAATACGCGAGACTGACATATCTGTTTGCGCAAACCTATAGGGGCTTGCAAGATTTCTGATATTAGTTATAAATATTGTAGTGGTAGAGTAAATGGACGCGATAAAGTTTTGTGGAAGGGGGAATTAGTTGCCTTTTATATCCTGGAACACCCCAATGATGTTACCGTCGAGGTCGCTGAAAATCCCAAAGTGTCCGATGTCGGGTATCTCTGTTTTCTGTTTTAAGATCGTTCCTCCGGCTTCCTTGATTTGCCTTAAAGTGCTGGCGACATCTTCAACTTCGATATAAACCATCACTCCCGGCGTGAAAGGTTCACGCTTTTCAATTCCTCCTTTTGGAGGTGTGGGGGTTTCGATGATGGGATAATCGGGAATAGATGATGAATCGATTTTCCATTTGAAGAGTTTACGATAGAAGTCGCTGGCAGTCTCCGGGTCCTTGGAAGGGATTTCAAAATGACATATATTTCCTGTCATATATCCTCCGAGAAATTGTCCTTTATCCGCGCCACTCACGGTGCTAATCAATTTACAATATTTGGAAACCTCAGCCAAGAGAAATATTAAAATTTTTGCGCTTTTTATATGTTGACTCTCGGGGCGTATTTTATATTATTTTCCCTGTTAGAGTTATGAATAATCGACATATTTAAGAGGAGCTTATGGGTTCTACATTCGCGGAAAAGGTTTTATCAGAAAAGGCGGGCAAAACGGTGAAGCCCGGGGATATAGTTGAGATTACGCCGGATCTGGCTATGTCTCACGACAACACCGCGGCGATTTCGAAAACATTCTATAATATAGGGGTCGATAAACTTTTTGATCCGGAATTGCATATCATTGTTCTCGACCACTGCACCCCGGCGGCGGACCAGAAACACGCCACCAACCATAAGACGGTCAGGGAGTTCGTCTCCCGTCATGGGATTAAGAAGTTTTACGATGTCAACTCCGGTATCTGCCATCAGGTTATGGCTGAGGCCGGGCTTGGTATTCCCGGGCATGTTATAGTGGGAAGCGATTCGCATACCACCCACCTTGGAGCATTTGGGGCTTTTGCCACCGGTATCGGACGTTCTGAAATGGCGGTGATTATGGCTACCGGCAAGATATGGTTCAGGGTGCCCGAATCGATGAGGGTCATTGTTCTCGGTATGCCCCCAAAGGGCGTGTTCGCTAAGGATGTTGCTCTTAAGATTGTAGGCAAGGTGGGCGCGTCGGGGGCTATCTACCGTTCGGTAGAGTTCTCGGGTCCTTATATCGATTCCCTGCCTATTGACTACCGTGTGGTTTTCACCAATATATCGGTGGAGATGGGCGCTAAGAACGGGTATATAAAACCGGATGATAAAACCTTCTCGTATCTTGCGTTAAGAACCAGGGAAAGATACACTCCAGTATTGCCGGATACCGATGCTGAGTACGCGGAGAATGTGGAAATAGATGTAACTGATATGACCCCGCAGGTGGCATGTCCGCATACTGTGGACAATGTAAAACCGATAGGCGAAGTTGAGGGCACCAAGGTAAACCAGGCGTTTTTGGGAACCTGCAACGGCTCGCGCCTGACCGATTGGCAGGTGGCGGCGTCGATATTGAAGGGCAGGAAAATCAGCGGAGACTGCAGGCTGATTTGTATCCCGGCATCGTCGAAAGTTTATCTGGATGCCATGAAAGCCGGTTACGTGGCGACTATTATGGAGGCCGGCGGAATCGTAACCAATTCCGGATGCGGCCCATGTTTGGGAGCGCACCAGGGAGTTCCCGCGCCCGAGGAGGTAGTAATCTCCACCGGCAACCGCAACTTTAAGGGACGCATGGGATGCAGTGAGTCGGAGGTTTACCTCGGCTCACCGGCGACGGTGGCCGCGTCGGCATTGACCGGAAAGATAACCGATCCCCGGGAATTTATATAGAGCATCCGAAGTTTATGCGCGACAGCATGGTAACAATCCTTCCGGCGGAGCCGGAGGATGTGGAGATGTTTTACAGGTGGTCATCGAGCGATGAACGCCATCTCTTCACCTGCCGGGAGACATACCCGCCCTCAAAGGACGCGTTCGGGCGGTTTTACATCTCCGAGATAAACTCGAACCGTTCACGATGGTTCAAAGTTCAGCGCAACCGGGGAAAAAGGATGGTGGGCAAAATAACCATGTTCAACATTAATCCCCGCAACCGCAGTTGTGAGTTGGGAATGTTTTTCGAGAAGAAGTATCGCGGCAAGGGATACGGCAAACGGGCGGTGGCGCTGGTGGCTGAGTATATGTTCTACCAGATGAATATGAACAAAATCTACGCCCAGACCGGGGCGTTCAACGAGCCGACGGTGGCATTGCTGGAAAGCCTCGGTTTTAAGCGCGAGGGCGTGCTAAGGAAGCATCATTTTGCCGACGGCAAATATTACGATGACTATGTCTACGGAATTTTCGAAAGCGAGTGGGGTGAAAACAGATGAAGAATAATTTTTAAATACGGAGAGAATTTATGGCTACTATCAAAGGCAGAGTATTCA
>WJIJ01000179.1 GCA_014730345.1 Candidatus Zixiibacteriota bacterium
GTGCCCGGCGGGTGTCCCCCCGCCACAGCGGACGCAAGCGCACCCGCCGGGAATGGTGTTTTTAATTTTCAATCCTTAATCTTCGAGCGGATTATTTCGCCGACATGGTTTATGGGATGCTCTTGCTGTTTCGCTTTCTTTTTCAAATAGTCCGGGGAGCCTTTCTGGTAATCCTTCATGAAATTTTCCACGAACTTACCCTTTTTAATATCCTTTAGAATCGCCCGCATGGCGCGTTTTGATTTGTCATTTATAACCCGGCCTTCTATGGTATAAGAGCCGTATTCGGCCACGGTGCTGATCCGGTCATACATACCGGCGATACCATTTTTCTTGATAAGCTCCACGATCAAATCGAGTTGCTGGACACATTCGAGGTACGCGTTTGTGGGAGGGATTCCTCCGAGCACGAGTTCTTCGAACGCCCCCTTGAGCAACTCGGTCAAACCGCCGCAGAGGGCGGTCTGCTCCCCGAAGATATCGCCGACGGCTTCATGCTCGAAGGTGGTTTCGAAAACTCCCGAGCGGGTGCATCCGATAGCCTTGGCGTAGGCGAGGGCGATGTTGCGGGCATGACCGGAATAGTCGGTGTGGATACCGAAAAAGGCGGCAACCCCTCTGCCCTCTTCGAAGCGCCGGCGCATGACGACCCCCGGCGAATGGGGGGCGACCATAACCACATCCAGACCATCGGGCGGTTTGACCAATCCGAAATGGACCGAGAGGCCATGGGCAAACATGAGGGTCTGCCCTTCATGAAGGTTTGGCTCGATATCTTCTTCGAAAACCTGTTTATGTTTCTGGTCGGGGAAAAGAAACGTGATTATATCCGCCCTCTCAACCGCCCTGGGCACCGAGAGGCTTTCGAAACCATCCTTGCGGGCGCGTTTTCTCGAACGCGTGGAAGGTAGCCCGAGAATAACTTCGATCTTGGAATCACGGAGGTTGGCTGATTGGGCTTTGCCCTGGCTTCCATAGCCGATAACCGCTACTTTTTTGCCATTCAGCGTTCGAAGGTCGGCGTCTTTATCGTAATATACTGTTAGTCCTGCCATATCATAAAGCCGTTTTAAGATTATTACATCTGCTCAAGTAATTATCCATATTCATCAATGTCAACCGAATTATACTGTTTAGAAAATAATGAGTTTCGTTAATTCATTCGATTAAACATTTGTCATAAGCGCCGGCAGGGGATATAATTGCCCAACGTTTTAAAAGGAGAATTCGATGAAAGTCGCTATCGTATACAATCGCAGTAGTGAGAAAGTTATCAACCTTTTCGGCAGGCCCAACCGGGAGACTATCGGGCTTAAAACCATAAAAAGGATTTCCGACGGACTGAAAAAAGGCGGACACCAGGTAAAAGCTATCGAGGGGGACAAAGATATAATTGACAAGCTGGAAGATTTCATGCCCCGGGTGGTAAAGGGTGAAGTTCCGGGGATGGTATTCAACCTCTCATACGGCATCCAGGGGCAGGCGCGCTATACGCATATACCGGGGATACTGGAGATGGTAGGCATACCGTATGTCGGCTCCGGGCCGCTGGCTCATTCGCTGGCACTGGATAAGGTGGTAGCCAAGATGATATTCCGCCAGAACGGTTTGCCTACGCCCGATTTCGCGGTCCTTGATTCGCCGGGCTTCCAATCTCCGGAAATGGAATATCCATTGATAGTCAAGCCGAAAACCGAGGCGGTTTCTTTCGGGTTGAAAATAGTAAATAACGAGGATGAACTGCGGGAAGCGGCAGGGGTGATTTTCGACGCATTTCAGCAACCGGTATTGGTAGAGCAGTATATCGAGGGCCGGGAGATAAACGTGGGGCTGATCGGCAATAATCCGCCGGAGACCTTACCGCCGGTTGAGCTGGTATTTACCCCGGGAGGGCCGAAAGTTTACACCTACGAAGACAAAACGCAGAGGTCGGGACGCAGTATCGAATTCAACTGCCCGGCTAACCTGGATAAGAAACTGATGGAGACGGCAAAGGAGATTGCCTTAAGAGCGTTTCAAAGCCTCGGATGCTGTGATTGCGCGCGGGTGGATATGCGCCTTGATGACGCTGGAAATCTTTACATACTGGAGATAAACAGCCTTCCCAGTTTAGGAGAGCATGGCTCATACACAATAGCCGCCCAGAAGGCGGGCCTCGATTTCTCCAAGCTGGTCAACAGGTTAGTGGAGGTAGCTTCGGCAAGATATTTCGGAACGCCGTCGCCGCCTAAAATAATAACCGAGAAAAAGGACAGCGGCGCGGGGGTTTTCTCATATCTCGTTGAGCGCAGGGACCTTATCGAGAAAAGGATAAGAGAATGGACAAATCTTTCCAGCAGGACAGGCGACCCTACCGGAGTTCATGAGGGAACGAAAAGGCTTGAAAGGCTTATGGAAGAGCTGGCGATGAAGCCCCACCGGGATTTCACGGATGCTCCAAATGTTTGGACCTGGAGGACCGGCGCTGGAATTACCGACGGCATCTTGCTGGTGGGGCATCTTGATATCCCCATTACATCCGGTACGCCTTTCCAGGGATTCCGGCGGGACCCGGAATGGCTCTATGGAGAAGGAATCGGCGTTTCAAGGGCGCCGTTGGCGATGATAGAATTCGCGTTGCGCTCCCTGCGAAGTATGCGCAAACTGAGGAAAATTCCTCTTGGGGTGATGTATTACGCCGATGAGGGAATCGATTGCCGTTACAGCCGGGAGATAGTAACCGAAGCGGCATCGCGGGCGAAAAATGTGATTATCCTCAGGCCGGCAAATATGGGCAATAAGGCTATAACCCAGAGGAGGGGGTTAAGAAAATACCGGCTTACAGCCGAGGACGCGCCCCGGAGGCTGGGCAAAGCCAGCCGAAAAATGGAGGTTTTCAGGTGGGTTTGCGGGAAGCTCGATTCATTCGCGCGGCTTTCGTCCCGTAAGGACAGGATTGCGATAGCGGTTGCCGGAATCGAAACCGACGCTTATCCGCAGTTGCTTCCACACAGGATCAAAGCGAACATCCTGGTAAGCTACGCCGATTCCCGGCAGGCCGACTCTATTGATAAGCAGATGCGGGATATTGTAAATGGAGAACGATACGGCGTTAACCTGGAATTGACCAGCGAACGTCCGCCCATGCCCAAGCGGAGGGCGAATGAGCGGTTGTTGAAATCTTTCAACAGGTTCGCGGAAATATGGGACATCCCATTTGCCCATGAATCATCCCTTTATCCCTCGGCGGCGGGGCTGGTACCATCGAAATCCGGGGTAATCTGCGGTATGGGGCCGGTGGCGAAAGATATTGACACGCCCAATGAATGTGTGCAAAGAATTAGTGTGCTCCAAAGGACCTTGCTTCTATCGCAATTCCTCCTTGAACAGACGGGGAAATAAAGTAAATGACCAGTCCGGATAAACGGAATAATTCTGATGTGGAATCGCTGGACCTGAACCGTCCCGGGATGCCCGTTGCCCAGAAGTTAGCGGTCTCAAGGGCGGGGATGGTATCAACCCAGCATTACCTGGCGACCGAGGCGGGAGCGGAGATGCTTTCATCGGGAGGAAACGCGGTGGACGCGGCGGTGGCATCCGCGCTGGCCCTTTCGGTCTGCGAGCCGGCGGCTTCCGGATTGGGCGGGCAGACGATGATGCTGATCCACCTTGCCAAAAACCACCGGACTTTCGCCCTCGATGGTTCTTCGCGCGCTCCCCACCGGGCGATTCCGGGCACCCTGACTGAGAAAGACCGCCGCCGGGGCTACCGGTCGGCTACTGTCCCATCGACTTTAAAAACCCTGCGGTACGCCCTTGGAAAATATGGCAGATTGAAATGGGCGCAGGTGATTGAACCGGCTATAAGGTACGCCGAAAATGGGATTATAGTAAGCGAACTCCAGAACCGTTTGTTGAAGCGGGAGAGAAAATCTCTGCGCCAGTATTCCGGCGGGCAGGTTTTTCTAAAGGAAGGGAGGAAGACATACAAACCGGGAGAACTGTTTAAACAGCCGGCATTGGCCGATACTTTGAAGCGTATATCCCGGCGCGGCGTTAAAACATTTTATACCGGCAAGCTGGCGCGAATTATCCAAAGCGACATGATAGCCAACGGCGGCCTGATACGCCGGGACGACCTCTCCCAGATGGGTCCGCCTATCGAGCGCAAACCGGTTTCATGCTGGTTCGGCGATACACGGGTGATGACCTTTCCTCCCCCCGGGGCGGGAAGGACATTGATCGAGATGCTTAATATCGAAAGCCATTTCCCGCCGGGCGAAGTCGACCCCGGTAATCCCGAGGGAGCCTTGATGATTGCCCGTATCATGCAACAGGCTTTCCGCGACCGTCAGGACCGTCCTTTCGAGCCGAATTACTACGCCCAGGTTTCCAAGAAGAAGATGCTCAGCATGGAATACGCGGAGAAGGTTGCCCGCAGGATTAAAACGCGGGGCGAGACAACCCATTTATCGGTGATGGACGGCGAGGGCAACGCGGTGGCATTGACCCAGTCAATAGAGAGGGTTTATGGTTCATGCGCGGCAACCCCGGAGCTGGGATTTCTTTATAACAACTACATGATGGCTTTTGAGTGTGATGATATTTCGCATCCTTATTATCTGCGTCCCAACGCGATTCCCTGGGCGAGCGTGGTTCCCACGATAATTCTGAAAAAGAGGAAAGCGCATTTAGTGATTGGTTCGCCGGGAAGCGAGAGGATCGCGCCGACGATATTCCAGATTCTGCTGAGGCTACGCCGGCAGTCGCCGTACGAAGCGGTGGATGCCCCGCGACTGTATTGCAACCTTGAAGGCATAATCCACATGGAGGCCGCGAGAATGAGGGATGACATTCCGGCATATCTCGAGGAAAAGGGATTCATCATTAAGAACCGGGATCCATATTCGTTTTACCTGGGGTGTGTGCAGTTGATAGTCAAGGAAAAAGAAATGTTCATTGGCGTAGCTGATCCGAGACGCGATTGCTCGGCAAAGGGACCGGCATTATGAGAATGCCGATATTGGTTTCATTGCCCCACGCCGGATTGAAAATAGCCCATGAAGTAGCCGATATTTGCGTACTTACCGATGAACAGACAGCAAAGGACAGCGATGAGGGCGCTTCGGAGATATACAATATCGCCGAAGAAGTTGAAGAGTACGCGACGACGGATATTGCGCGGGCAATAGTCGATCTAAACCGCGCCCCGGATGATTTCCGTCCCGATGGTGTGGTCAAGACGGTTACCTGCTGGAATGACCCGGTTTACGGCGAACCGCTTTCTGAGAAAAAGATAAAGCTCCTGCTTGATAAATATTACTACCCGTACCATGAGAAATTGAAGAGTTTGTCGGAAAAAGTTCTGCTGGGAATCGACTGTCATACCATGGCCGCCAAAGGTCCTCCGCTGTCCCCGGATACCGGAGAAGAGCGGCCTTATATCTGCCTGAGCAATGGCGGGCATACATGTCCTGATCCATGGTTTGAGTTGATGGCCAGGTGTTTCGAGAACAGCTTTGGCTATAATATTTCAATAAATTATCCGTTTAAGGGAGGATACATAATCAGGTCTCATAAAACCGAACTGCCCTGGATTCAAATTGAATTCTCGCGCGCCGATTTTATGAATAAAGATGAGAAACGCAAGCGCTTGCTTAAGGCCCTGCGCGAATGGTGCGGTTATATGTAAACTTAAAACCTTTATTACGGGCTTTATGATGTTAAACGATTTTTTCAAAGGATTATCGAGTAAAACCGGTTCGAAACCGGGGCATGTCATATATGTCGGCGAGGAACGAACCGAAAAGTCAAATATCGAAATAATCGATTATGACGGCGAGAACTATCGTGAGTTCCATGCAGAATCGGTAGAGCAGTGTTTTCCGTACAAAGAAAGCGAATCGCGCACATGGATAAATCTCGAGGGAATTCATAATGTAGATGTTGTTGAGAAACTGGGCCTGCATTTCGAGATTCACCCGCTGACCCTTGAGGATATCGCCAATACGGTCCTGAGGCCTAAAATTGAGGAAACGGACAAATATACCTTTATCTCCCTGAAAATGTTACGTTTAAATGGAAATTCAAGAATAGAATCGGAGCAGGTAAGCATTGTGTTCGGAAGTAGTTTCCTGATTTCTTTTCAGGAAACAGACGGCGATGTTTTCGATCCTGTTCGCAACCGGCTTAAAAATACTATACCGAGGGTAAGATTCCTGGGAATGGATTACCTGGCATACGCATTGATAGATTCGGTGGTGGACGGCTATTTTATCGTGCTCGAGGATATCTCCGAAAGACTTGAGGAGTTGGAGGATAATCTCGTACAAAATCCCCAGAAAAGCGACCTTGAGAAGATACATGGGCTTAAAAGGGAGATGCTATACCTGCGTAAGACGGTAAAACCGTTGAGGGAAGTCGTCCTCGCCTTCGAGAGAATAGAATCCCCGATGATACACGATTTCACCAGGATGTATATACGGGATTTGTACGAGCATGTAATGCAGGTCTCCGATTCGGTTGACACCTACCGGGAGATGGTATCGGGACTGCTGGATATATATCTTTCGAGCATAAGCAATAAAATGAACGAAGTAATGAAGGTTCTTACGATCATAGCCACGATATTTATTCCGCTTGGGTTTTTGGCCGGCGTGTATGGAATGAATTTCAACACGGAAAGTAGTGTTTTTAATCTGCCGGAACTCGATTTAAAATACGGTTACCCGCTATTTTGGCTGGTGTCATTGTTAATAGGGGGCGGATTATTCATTTATTTCAAGCGCAAGGATTGGCTATAATTCTCATGTTGTTGTCCTCCAACACGATACAAGGCTAACGGGTTGTGGTTTTTACCGCGTAAATTTTGATTTAATCCCCTCAAACCGGCGTAAATAATTATTGTAGCGTTCTTTTCTACCGATATACATATAAAAGTGGCATTTTTTTAGCGGTTACAGGCAGTTATCGGGTTTTGAATTAAAGATTTAACCTAAGAAAAACTGGGGGAAACGATGGCTAATGATATACTATTGGAAGCAGGTACAAATGAAATGGAGTTATTGGTGTTCAGGATCAACCATACCCCCTTCGGTATAAATGTCGCCAAAGTTCGGGAGATAATCCAGAAAGTACCGACAATACCGGTTCCCAATGCCGGTTACGCGATCGACGGGCTGTTTAAGATACGCGATGAAGTGCGAACCTTGATAAATCTCGCCCGTCATTTCGAAATGGAGCATGAATATACCGGCGATGATGAGAAAGAGCAGTCGATTATAGTAGTGGAATTTAACGAAATCTGTTGTGGAATTTTGGTGGATGAGGTCGAGGTAATTCATCGGTTAAGCTGGAACAAGATTTCCCCGCCATCGCCATACCTTCAGAAAATCGGGGCGCCGATAACGGGGACGGTCATGGTCAATGAGCGTACCGTGCTGATTGTAGATTTCGAGGCTCTCGTGGGTGAAATCCTCGGCGCTGAAAACGCCACCCCGCCGGAGAAACTCGACGAAAGTGAGATTTCCTTTAAGGATGCCCGGGTGCTGATAGCCGATGATTCATCGGTGCTCCGGGAAGCATTGACGCGCATACTGCACCATAAGGGAGTCAGCAATATTTCAATCTGCAGTGACGGCAAGCAGGCCTGGGACTTGTTAGAAAAGCATAAAGGAGTTGAAAACGGCCCTTATGATTTGATACTGACTGATATCGAGATGCCCCAGATGGATGGTTTGCATCTTACACGCCGTATCAAGGAGGACCCGCAGTTACAGGAGATACCGGTGGTTCTTTTCTCATCGTTGATTACCAAGGATAATTTGAATAAAGGCAAACAGGTGGGAGCGGACGCGCAGGTTGCCAAGCCGGACAGCGAAGGGATGATCAGGGCTATTGATGAACTCCTCGAAAAGCGGATAGCTTCGCTGAATAATCTAAATGCGGAGAACCGGGCTGAAGGGGTATCGGCAGATAACTGACATCCGGAGTTATTAAGCTTAAATCCCGGAAATAACCATCCGGGCACTACTTATCTTTGCTTTATCTTTCCCTATTGATTAATGTAATATCGATGTATTACAGGCGCAAGCGAAGGAAGAAAAGCCAGATAATCCCCCCGCGGGGAGTAAGGCTTTCCCGCAAAAAAAATACTGAACCCGCGCTGGATACTTTATCCGGAGTAAAAGTGCGTTCGCGCTATGAACAGGAGTGCGTTCGAATTTTCAGGAACAACAATATTGAGTTCAAATATGAGCCTTTGATGTTGCTCAACGGGCGGCAATTCCGTCCCGATTTCTTCCTTCCCCAATA
>WJIJ01000033.1 GCA_014730345.1 Candidatus Zixiibacteriota bacterium
AGCGGTAAAGAGAAGCAGAATAGTAATTGATATGGTCTTGAAAGTAGTTTTTAACATAATGTTTAGGTCATTTTATTAACTTTAAATTCCACTCTACTTGTTAATTAAATCAGCCGGCCGGGCTCCGGCTGATATTGTTTTTCTTACAGGGTCGGCCCAGGGCAACCAGCCATAGTCAGGGAATAGTGACCATCATCGATGTGATAATCGATATGGAAACAACCCCTGAATTGGAACCAATGGTCGCACTTTGGAATTATAACCGATACGTTGGTATAATCTTTTGGTTGCCATGCCGGAGGGTCATCCGGATCGGGAAAATCGTGTCCATCACCCCAACGGGCTTCCCAGGTTAAGGGAATATCCGAACCCCCGCCAAAAGCACCTTCCACAAACCATAGATGAGACATTGGTTGAGAACCTGGGGTCAGCGAACATTGCAATCTCTCATTGCTTTCCAATGTACCCTCTATAATAAAGCAGATATCTTCGGCATTATTGCCGATACGGTGCCACTGGTATGAAGTGTAACGGTAAGTTTGAACCATATACAACTCGACCCAGAGGTCCAGGGTGATTTCGGCGTATTGAATATATTCCGGGTCGAAACTCCCGTCATAACCCACAACCCAGTTTCCGCCAGAACCCTGCCCGCCATCCGGATCATAGAGAGCAAGACCGGAATTATAGCTTCCGGATACTGCATTCCAATTATTCGGGTTCATACCCCACCCCGCATGGTAATTGCCATGTGCGGGAGGCTCATCGGCCTGAACCGTCATCGGAATTACCAACAGCAAAGCGATTGTTAATACTATTAAGTTTCTCATGGAACTTCTCCTCAAAAAAAGAGTTGAAAATTAGGAGACAGCTCCCGATATTATAACCGGGAGACTTGTCTCTCGCCGCCGCCTTGGGGCAGTTGTCCAAACGATTCCCCGAGGCGGTTCTTTTATTAGCCAAGCGTGCCCGGACCCCTGGCTATTTGCCGAGAGAACGCTTAACACCCAAATAAAATTACATTTATAGCCCCCTTCCTTATTCATGATATTAATTTGATGTAAATGATTGCTCCCACGCAATCATCCCCCTTATTTTAGGTTTTTAAAGAGCTACATACAAATCCACTCACATCAGATTTGCCCACCCATCATACCTTGAGGATCACTTGAAGAACAATTTAGTTCTACTGTATGTAGAGCTTACACATCCCTTCGCAAACAATGATATGTTATTCTCCCTGATATGTCAATAATGCTTGTTTAATTAAGGAATAACTACATCGATATACGTAATCTAAATAGAGCTTGATATTCTATGGTCACCAGATGACGTTTAAACAGGCTTGTTAATAGAAGATATCATTAATATATCGAATGGTGAGCAGAAATCGCAATTATTTCAACAATACAATCCTGCGGCTGTAAACCTTATCACCGGTTTTCAGTTTGCTGAAATAGATTCCCGTCGCGAAATCTTCCGCATCCCACATCAATGAATGTTTGCCTGCTTTCAAGGATTTATTGATCAGTGTAGCTACTCTCTGACCAAGGACATTATGGATTTCGAGTATTACGTGAGTGGAATCATCGTTGATGAATTGCTTCATCAGCCGTAGAAATGTACCCACCAAATCTGTTGACATCCCCGGTTCGGCTTCTTAAATTATAAGTTTTAAATAGCGGAACCTTAAAATTTTCGTAATTAATATGCTGGCTAAAATACTATCGTCCGCGGTAGAAGGTATAAACGCGTATGTCGTTGAAGTGGAGACGGATATATCCCCGCAACTGCCATCGTTCACCACCGTCGGACTGCCCGAAACCGCGGTAAAAGAATCCAAGGACCGGGTCAAAGCCGCTATCAAGAATTCCGGATTTCATTTTCCGGCTAAAAAAGTTACCGTGAACCTGGCCCCGGCAGACAAGAAAAAGGTCGGCACCGGATTCGACCTGCCTATGGCGCTGGGCATTCTCTCCGCTACCGGGCAGGTAAGCTGTGATGATTTCGGCGATGCTGTCTGTTTGGGTGAACTTTCACTCGATGGTACATTGCGCCCGGTGCATGGAATTTTACCCATGGCGCTGAAGCTCCGCGAACTCGGCGACAAAAAATTACTGGTTCCCAGTGAAAATGCTTCCGAGGCGGCTATTGCCGAGGGATTGGATGTCTACCCGGTGGAAAATTTAACCGATGCCGTCCGTTTTCTCGAAGAGGGAAACACGATAGAGCCCCACCGGATTGATATTGACAAGCTTTTCGAGACCAGCGGAGGTTATATCGAGGATTTCGCCGACGTGAAAGGGCAGGAGCAAGCCAAGCGGGCGTTGGAGGTTTCCTCGGCGGGAGGGCATAACATAATCATGATAGGTCCCCCGGGTTCGGGGAAGACCATGCTTGCGCGCAGGCTCCCGACAATACTGCCCCGGCTTTCTCTGGAAGAAGCGCTGGAAGTGACCAAGATTCATTCGGTGGCGGGCAGGCTTTCCGAGGGTACGGCGTTGATGGCTACCCGTCCATTCCGTGCGCCGCATCATAATATTTCCGACGCCGGGCTTATAGGAGGAGGAGCATACCCTAAACCGGGAGAGGTTTCTCTGGCGCATCACGGCGTTCTGTTTTTAGATGAACTCCCTGAGTTTAAGAGAAACGTTCTCGATATGCTTCGCCAACCTCTCGAGGACGGTAAGGTAACTATCTCGAGGGCGGCGGTAGCGCTCGATTACCCCGCCAATTTCGTGCTGGTGGCGGCCATGAATCCCTGCCCATGCGGTTATTTTGGCGATGACCAGCATGAGTGCAGTTGCGCGACCGGTTCTATCCAGAAATATCGCGCGAGGGTTTCGGGACCGTTGCTGGACAGGATAGATATTCAAATAGAAGTTCCCGCGGTTAAGTTCAAGGAACTCGCCAAAGAACCGGCGGGCGATTCCTCAAGCCTTATACGGGAACGGGTGAACAAGGCCAGGCAGATGCAGTACGAGAGATTCAAGGAACGGGATGATATATTCTGCAACGCGCATATGTCCTCCCGTGATTTGCATAGATATTGCCCCATAGACGAACATTCCAGGAACCTTTTAAAGGTGGCTATAAACCGTTTGGGGCTGTCGGCGAGGGCTTATGACCGGATATTGAAAGTCAGCAGGACCGTGGCGGATCTTGCCGGGAGTGAAAACATTCAATCGGAGCATGTATCCGAAGCTATTCAATACCGGAGCCTGGACCGCAATCTCTGGAGTTGATATCCCGAAAAGCGAGGAGTGAGTTGATGACCTCAATGCAAAGGACAATAAAAAGGCCGGGTACTATTTCCGGTATAGGGCTTCATACCGGCAATGAATGCACGGTTACTTTTAAACCGGCGCCCATCAATCACGGTGTTGTATTCGTCCGCGAGGATTTGGAAGGACACCCGGAAATCGAAGCGAATATAAATTATGTAGTCGAAATAACGCGGGGGACGACCCTGGCGAAGGATGGGCATAAAGTTCATACAGTTGAGCATCTCCTCGCCGCCCTGGCCGGTTTACAGATAGATAATGTTATAGTGTCGATGAATAACAATGAACCTCCGGTTATCGACGGTTCCGCCAAACCATTCGTGGATGTTCTCCTGGAAGCCGGTATCGCCGAGCAGGACAGTCCTAAGAACTATCTCGAAATCGAGAAACCGATTTCCTACAACGACCGCGAAAACGGTGTTGACCTGGTGGTTGTCCCCTCCGATGAATTCCGGATTACATTCATGGTCGATTATAAATCGCCGGCATTGGGGACACAATACACCTCGCTGGTCGACCTCGACGCTGAGTTCGTCGATGAGTTCGCCTCCGCCCGTACATTTTGCTTCCTTCGCGAAGTTGAGATGCTCAAGGAGCAGGGATTGATAAAAGGAGGGAGTCTCAGCAACGCGATTGTTGTATGTGATAACCCCGAAAACGCCGACCTGGACCGCTTGAAGGAAGCATTTAGTATCGAAGAAGAAGTATCCATCGGCAAAAACGGCATCATCAATGACGTACCGCTACGTTTTTACAATGAACTGGTGCGCCATAAACTGGTTGATTTAATCGGCGACCTTTCGCTTATCGGCGTCCCGTTGAAAGCCCATGTCCTGGCCGCGCGCTCGGGACACGCGGCCAATGTAGAGCTGGCTAAAATACTGCGGAAAGAATACGAAAAGAAAAAACTCACTTCCCGCTACCAACAACGCCCGGTGCATGGCAAATACATCCTCGATGTCAACGCCATTATGAAATTCATCCCTCACCGTTACCCCTTCCTGCTGGTGGACAGGGTACTGGATATGGTTCCCGGCGAACGGATTATCACTCTTAAGAACGTTACCATGAACGAACATTTCTTCCAGGGGCATTTTCCGGCGCGGCCGGTTATGCCCGGTGTTTTAATATTGGAAGCCATGGGGCAGTCGGGGGCTTTTCTTTTGCTTAATATGTACGATAAACCCGAAGAAAAACTTGCATATTTCATCGGACTTGATAATATAAAATTCCGCAGGACGGTTGTTCCCGGGGATACCTTGATATGCGACCTGGAGATGACCATGTTCCGCAGGAATACTACGAAGTTCGCCGGAAAAGCTTATGTCGACGGCGAGCTTGCGGCCGAAGCGATTCTAAAAGCGATCATAGTGGATAAGTAACTAAATATGGCAGATATACATCAGACAGCGATTGTTGATTCAAAAGCCGAAATCGATGACAATGTAAAGGTGGGGCCATTCACTATCATTGAAGGACCGGTAAAGTTGTACTCGGCGGTTGAAGTCGGTTCTCATGCCCTTATCACCGGCGATACCAGCATAGGGGAAAACTGCCGTATTCATCACGGGGCTGTCGTGGGCACCTTACCCCAGGATTTAAAATTCGGCGGGGAGGAAACCAGGGTTGAAATCGGCGCCAACACTACGATACGCGAATACGTCACTGTAAACCGGGGCACTGAAGAAAGCGGGTATACCAGCGTAGGGGATAATTGTTTACTCATGGCTTATTCTCATGTCGCCCATGATTGCCATATCGGGGACAATGTTATCCTCGCCAACGGAGTTCAGATGGCCGGTCATGTTCATATACAGGATTATGCCATAGTCGGCGGTTTGGTGGCGATTCATCAATTTGTTACCGTTGGCGCTCATTGCATGATCGGCGGCGGTTACCGGATTCCCAAAGATGTATGCCCATACGCTCTCGTTGGCGGGTACCCGGTTACTATCAAAACTCTGAACTTGACCGGACTGATGCGCAGGGGATTTTCAGCGGAAACTATACAAAATATCAAAAAGGCTTATAAAATCCTCTTCAATTCGCCGTATAACACTTCCGACGCGGTTAAAAAAATTCGAGACGAACTTCCTCAGACCGAAGAGATAAACAATATCCTCACTTTTATTGCCAACTCCCGGCGGGGATTGATTAAGTAATGCTAAAGGCGGGAGTAATTGGAGTGGGGCATCTCGGGCGCAATCACGCCCGTGTCTATCATGAACTGCCGAATTGCGAACTTGCCGGAATCCTCGATATAGACAAGGATAAAGCCCGGGAGATATCGGCAAAATACAGCGCCAAAAGCTTCGACAGTCTTGATGATTTATTGGATGCCTGCGATGCCGTATCTATAGTAACCCCGACTACGTCCCATTTCGAAATCGGGATGCGCGCGCTTGAAACCGGAGTCCATATCCTCGCTGAAAAACCGATGACCACTACCGTTGAGCAGGCAGAGCGGCTTCTTGAATACGCCGGGAAGAAAGAACTTACGCTCCAGGTGGGACATATCGAGAGATTCAATCCCGCGTTTACCTCGGTACGGGATAGTATTAAAGATCCTCTGTTTATAGAAACTCATCGTTTATCCGGTTTCGGGGGAAGGGGAATCGAGGTGGATGTAATCCTCGATTTGATGATACATGATATCGACCTTATACTTACCCTTGCCGGCGAGGAACCGTCGGAAATAAGATGCGCCGGAGCACCCGTGCTGACATCGACTTCGGATATCGCCAATGTGCGGTTGGAATTCCCATCGGGATGCACCGCCAATGTTACCGCCTCGCGTATCTCCACTAATCCTATGCGTAAAATGCGTATTTTCCAGAAAGCTGGATATATTTCAATAGATTTCGCGGAAAGGAAATCCGAGGTTTACCTGCTGACCAGCGACGCGGAAGCCAACCCCGATATGATACCGGTCTTTTCGGTGCCTTTCGGCGGAGAAGGAAAATCAATAAGGGCCTATTACCCGGAAGTAAAACAGGCCGACATGCTCGAAGCGGAAATCAAGGATTTTATATCTTCTATTGAGACCGGGAACGCTCCTATAGTTGATGGTCGTGCCGGACTGCGGGCGTTAAAAGTAGCTAACCAGATTATCGAAAAACTCCCCCGGATTCCAGAAGATATAATAGCCGGTTCTTAAACCTTTGCCGCGTTTTTAGGTGTAATATATGTCCATTAATATATATATAAGCGCCGGGGAAACATCGGGGGACACGCACGGCGCCGGGTTAGCCGCCGAACTTTATAAACTGAATGAGGAATTCCATATCAGCGGTATGGGCGGAGAAAGCATGAGTGAATGCGGCGTGGAAATATTCCGGGATTGCCGGGATTATTCCGTGATGGGTTTTTTCGGGGTCATAGCCAGGCTCGGCGATTTCAGGAAGCTTTTAGTTGATGTTCAAAAACATATACGTGAAAGAGGTATTACTACGGTTATCCTTATTGACTACTCCGGTTTCAACCTGCGGCTGGCGAAAGCATTGAATGGTTCCGGAGTGAAAGTGATTTATTTCGTCAGCCCACAGGTCTGGGCCTGGAGAACCGGCCGGGTAAAGATGATAAGGGAATTCACCGAACGGATGATCACAATTTTCCCGTTTGAAAAAGAGTTTTATCAAAAACATGGCGTGGATGTCGATTACGTGGGCCATCCTATCCTCGACAGGATTCCATTGCTGGATATCAATCAACGCAGGGAGAAGGCTGAGGCGTTTAAGATCAAAAACCAGCTTGTACCCGATGCTCCCACCCTCGCTCTTTTCCCCGGATCGCGAAAGCAGGAAGTTGAGAGGATGTTGCCGACCATGCTGGATACCGCGATGTTGATCAAAAAGGAAATTGGGGCGTTAAATGTAACAATAGCTCTCGCGCCGGGTATGGATATCAGTAGATATATCGAAATGGATAATTATCGGAAACTCAAATTGGCAACCGTAAGGAATAATTCAACCGATGTACTATTTTCATCCGACAGCGCGTTGGTCAGCAGCGGCTCCACAACGATTGAAGCGGCTGTGTGCGGAACCCCCCAGGTTGTTATGTATAAAACAGGATTTACAACATACCTTATAGCCCGGTCGATGGTAGAGGTTGATTATATCGCCATGGCAAACCTTGTGGCAGGAGAGCAGATAGTACCCGAGTTTATCCAAAGCGGTGCCAGGCCTGAATCATTGAAAAAGGCGTTGCTTCCATTATTAACAGACAAAGATACCTGGTTTCAAGCTCACAAGGAAGCTCTTGCAATCAGGGATAAATTGGGTGAGAACGGGGCGTATAGAAGGGCCGCGGAAATAGTTATGGATATAATAAAAAGTAGTTGACCTGTATGCTAATCATATTATATTTAAAGGCTTAGCGATAAATGAGCGGCGGAAAGAATGAATTTTCGTTAAAGAGGAAGATACTGATAAATCTTGTTTCCCTGCTGGGTCCGCTACTGGTGAAACTCCTCGGCTCTACATGGCGAGTGGATTGGCAGGGGGAAGAAGA
>WJIJ01000180.1 GCA_014730345.1 Candidatus Zixiibacteriota bacterium
AACATCGACGCCGCCCTTATATTCCTGCGTCAATGTTGAATCCTGGTAGAGGTCGTAGAGGTCAATCAAACGCTGGTAAGCGGCGGCAACGACGATATTATTGCTTCCGGCTGTCAGCGGAAAGGCGAGACTGCCGAAGTTGAAAGAGGGGTGAGACTGGGATGAGCTTTCCTCGTATGTCCCGCTTCCGGACGCGGAACCGCTGATCTCCTCCCGTGTAAATTCATCTTTGAATTCGTATTTTTGAATAGCGTAGTATCCAACGGCGGATGCTTCTGCCCTTTCGAGGGTGGCAAGTCCGGCGGGATTCCAGCTTATGGCGGTGGCGTCATCGGCAACGCCAATAAAAGCGCCTCCCATTCCCCGCGCGCGGGCTCCGGCGCCGATGAAATTGAAGTCCACTCCCTGGGCGAAGACTTCGCCAAATCCAAAAACTACGAGCAAGCACAATGATGCAATTATGGCACGGTTTGTTCTCATTATTTTACCTTTCCCTGTAATATTTAAAAGATTTTATTTGACTACGACCCTATCTCCTACTTCGAACTTCTCGCCCTTTTCTTTATAAATTACTTTTGCCAAAGCAGAAGATTCCTGCAATTGAGTGAAGACAGCTTCACCGAGGTAGACCTTTTTAACAAAGATAACATCATCGGTTACCGGGTGTTTAATTTTATCGCCTTCGCGGAAAAGCACAACCTGCATATCCTTTTTCATTCGCCTATCCAAACCGAGGTCAACTATCAGGTGGTCATCGGCACCGACCTGTACTATATATCCTTCCACTAATGGAAGGTCATTATAAAGTTTGATGGACAGATCGAGGCACGATTTACTGATGTCCTCGGGATAGTTTTTCTCGGCAAAAGCGTCCTGCGCGGTAATCAATTGGCCGGTCTCGGTATTGATAAGCCTGCTCCATATCTTGATGGAGCCATCTCCTGATTCTGCTATGGAACCCATCAGAACCGCGTCGACCCCGATTATTTTACCTGCCTTAATGGCGGTTTTCTCGTCAATCTGCCCGGCTTGAGAGCGTATCTGCTCATCGATGATCTTTTGAACCTTTTCCCTCTCGATTATATTGAACCTGCCGCCAAGGCTATACAAGTGTGTAACCATTTCGTTGAGAACATCGTTGGATAAGTCCCGGGAAGAACCTGAATAAGTAAATTTCATCACCGCTATGGAAAGGCGCGAACCAACCTGGGTAACCTGGTTAGGGTCATAGGTCAGCATACCAGCGGGAATTTTGCCGTAAGTGGAATAATATTTGCCTTTCTTCCGGTCTATCTCACGTTGCCGTTTCAACTTTTCCTCAAGGGCTTCGATACGCTTTCTTTCCTTCTCACGCTCCTCCGCGCGTTTAAGCTCGAGATCTTCTTTTTCCTTGCGGAGTTTTTCAAGCTGTTCGAAATATTCTTTGTCCTCCTCGGTAATGCTGGGAGTTATACCCCCCGCGGGGGCGTTGGCATCCACAACAGGCACGGGAGGCGGCTGACTGCTTATTTTGTTCTTAATTTCCTGACCTTCCCTGCTGGATTGAAAAGCGAGGGATAATTCGATTTCCTGCTGGGCATTCAGGGTATCACCAAGGTTGTAATAGCAATCGGCCATGTATCTGTGGGGAAAATACTTGATGAAATGCATACCATAGGTACGCTTATTTTTCTTTTCTTCGAATTCGAGGCTTACGGCGGCTCTGAATTCATTCAATGCTCTCTGCCACTGCCCCTTCTCGTAATAATCGATCCCGTTTTTGTAATACTCATACCATGTGGCCCGCGCGTATACCTTGGATACGGCCGACAACGATAGCATCATTGTAACAAAAACGATTATCGCCAATGATAAATTATTCCGCCGACTCAAAATTGGACTCCTTGTTTCCGTCAAAGAATTATCAAACGATGCTGAAGAGATCATAATTCGGATACCTACGCTAATTCACGCGGAAAAATACTCGCAATTTCGGAGTTATGTCAAGAGAAAAGAACATTTTAATTTCCCTTGGAACAACAAGAGTTTCAACCGAATTTAATATTACTAAAACCATTGTTAGTTATCGGCATGTGAGTTAGTAAACATTAAATGCTATTAAGTTTGATTCCGATTTTGCTTGATATAATTGGATGAGTTAAATAACTTTAGGGTTTGGGTTGAATAGCATAAACGTAAAAATAGAGGAAGGATTGAGATGCAAGAATATGATGCGGTAATAGTCGGAGGCGGACCGGGCGGATTAACTGCAGGCTTATACTGCGCCAGGGGCGAATTGAAAACGGTTATCCTCGAAAAATTAACACCCGGCGGGCAGATTGCGAATACCGAACGAATTGACGACTACCCGGGATTTACCAGTATCAGCGGGGCCGAATTGGCAGGTAAAATGCTTGAACACGCCCAGCAGTTCGGAACCGAGATGAGGATGGAAGAAGCCCTGTCCATAAGGGTTGACGGTGATTATAAGATAGTAAAATCATCCGAGGACGAGTACCGGTGCAAAGCAGTGATAGTAGGCACCGGCGGTACCCCGAGATACCTTAAGGTTCCCGGCGAGAAAAACCTTTATGGCAAAGGGGTATCATATTGCGCGATATGCGACGGCGCGTTCTTCAAAAACGAAGTTATAGCCGTGGTTGGCGGCGGCGACGCGGCAGTTGAGGAAGGTACATTCCTCACCAAATTCGGCTCGAAGGTTTATATTATCCATCGACGGGACAAGCTTCGCGCGGCAAAAGTCATTCAGGAACATGCATTTAAGAACGACAAAATAGAATTTATCTGGAATACGGTTGTTGAGAAAATCAATGGCGAGGATAAGGTCGAGTCCGTCGGCCTCAAAAACGTGAAAACCGGCGAAATATCAACTCTGGATGTCGGCGCGGTCTTCCCGTTTATCGGTTTTACGCCCAACAATGAAATCCTGGGGGACCTGGTTGATAAGGATGATGCCGGATATGTCCTCTGTGATTTCAAGATGGAAACCAAAACCCCGGGGCTCTTTGTTATCGGCGATTTGCGTAAACAGCTATGCAAACAGATAACAAACGCCGTTGGGGACGGCACCACCGCGGCGGTGGCTTTGGGTAAATACATCGAGGAACATTTCGGTTAAGAGAGTGGCACAGGAAGTACGGAAAAAGCCGGAATGGCTCAAAGTTAGGGCATTCCGGGACAAGGGATATGAAAATATCAGGAAGCTATTACGGGACAAGGGGCTTCATACCGTATGCCAGGAAGCTCTTTGCCCGAACATCGGGGAGTGTTTTCGCAGTGGCACGGCTACATTCCTGATTCTGGGAGATACATGCACCAGGAGTTGTACATTCTGCAATGTTTCCTCGGAGTCTCCTTGCGGTTTGGATGTTGAAGAACCCCGGAGACTGCTTTCAGCCGTCAAGGCCATGAATCTGCAATACGTTGTTATAACGTCAGTTACGCGGGATGACTTAAGTGATGGTGGAGCCTCGGTTTACGCGGAATCTATTCGCTTAATAAAAGACTTTAACAACCATATCAAGGTCGAAACCCTGATTCCGGATTTTCAGGGCGATTATGAGGCTTTAAAAACTGTTCTCGATGCCGGTCCTGATGTCCTCAATCACAACATCGAGACCGTGGCCCGGTTGTATCCTGAGGTTCGTCCTCAAGCGGACTACCGCCGTTCGCTGGAGCTTCTCAAGCGTGTTTCGGATTATTCCCCATCCATCCCCCCTAAATCGGGTCTGATGCTCGGTCTCGGCGAGGAAATTGAAGAGGTGAAACAGGCTTTACGTGATTTACGGGAGCATAATTGCCGGATGTTAACAGTAGGGCAATATCTTGCTCCATCCCAAAAACATCATCCGGTAGTAAAATACTATCATCCCGATGAATTCAAAGAGATTGAGCAATACGCGTACGAAATCGGATTCGACAGCGCGGCATGCGCTCCGCTGGTGCGAAGTTCATATCACGCGGAGAGCCAGAGCGCTTCTATGAGGAAAGATGAATCTTAACCAATTGCTGGACAGCCTGCGGGCAGATGATAAATTCCGCTCAAACCTGACATTCTGGAAGACATTTCCCGCACGACCCCCCAGATATGTCGATTTTCCTGAAAACATTGACCACCGGCTTACGCAGGCCCTTGCCGGAAAAGGTGTTAGTAAGCTCTATACCCATCAGCGAAAAGCGATCGATATATTTAATTCGGGCAAAAACCCGGTGGTGGTAACTCCCACGGCATCCGGCAAAACCCTTTGTTACAACCTCCCGGTTCTGCAGAAAATTATCGAAAATCCGGAAGCCCGGGCGTTGTACCTCTTCCCTACCAAGGCGTTGTCCCAGGACCAGTTATCGGGGCTGACCGATGTAATCGACGACCTTGGAATCAATATAAAAACCTATACTTTCGACGGGGATACTCCGGCTACTGCACGTTCCAAGATACGCAAAGCGGGGCATATTGTGATAACCAACCCGGATATGCTCCATACCGGTATCCTCCCGCACCATCCGCGATGGATAAATCTCTTCGAGAACCTGAAGATTGTGGTTATAGATGAGGTCCATCATTATCGTGGAGTATTCGGCAGTCATCTTGCCAATGTTATGCGCAGGCTCAAACGGATTTGTGATTTCTACGGTTCAAAGCCCCAGTTTATCTGCTGTTCCGCCACGATCGCCAACCCGAAGGAACTCGCCGAAAGGGTTACCGGGGTTGAATGTGAACTCGTGGATTACAACGGCGCCCCATCGGGCGAAAAGCATTTCCTGCTTTATAATCCGCCGGTAGTCAATTCCCAATTGGGAATACGCAAGAGCTCCCTGCTCGAAGCCCGCGATATCGCCAGGATGTTCCTCGGAAACAATATCCAGACCATCATATTCGCCCGTTCACGGCTTCGGGTGGAAATCCTGACTACGTATCTAAAGGAAGCGGCGGCGAAGATGAAATTCCGTAATGATGCCATCTGCGGCTATCGGGGAGGATATCTCCCCAACGAAAGGCGCAGAATTGAACGCGGCCTTCGCAATGGCGAAGTACGCGCGGTAGTATCAACTAACGCCCTTGAACTGGGTATTGATATAGGGCAGTTGCAGGCGGCGGTGATAGTGGGTTATCCCGGAAATATCGCCTCGAGCTGGCAGCAGGCCGGCCGTGCCGGCAGGAGCGCGGAAACTTCGGTGGCGGTTATGGTTGCTACAAGCTCCCCGCTGGACCAGTTTATGGTCGCCCAGCCCGGGTATTTCTTTGGAACCTCGCCGGAATCGGGTATTGTGGATCCTGAAAACCTTATGATAAAATCATCCCATATAAAATGCGCTTCGTTTGAATTGCCTTTTTCCGAGGAAGAAACGTTCGGCGAAAACAGGCATGAAAGCACCAAACCGATACTCGAATTCCTCAATGACGCCCATGTGTTGCATAAATCCGGCGGCAAGTACCATTGGGCATCGGAGATCTACCCGGCCGAGGAGATCAGTTTGAGAACAGCGGCACCCCAGAATTTCGTCATAATGGACCAGACCAAAGATAACCGGGTTATCGGTGAGGTGGATTATTTTTCGGCATCGGAGCTTATTCATCCGGATGCGATCTACCTGCACCAGGATGAACAGTTCCAGGTGGCTGAGCTGGATTGGGAGGGTAAAAAGGCGTATGTGAAACCATCGGGAGTCGATTATTACACGGATGCCGAATCGAAAACGAACATCGAGGTGCTGAACATCGATGAAAACAACCCCGAAATGGCTTCCGAAAACCAGCTTACGCTGAAATGGGGGTCGATCGCGGTGCGCAGGGTAACCGTGTCATTTAAAAAGATAAAATTCTTCACTCATGAGAACGTTGGCTGGGGTAAATTGGATATGCCCGAGCTGGAGATGCAAACTACATCGTTCTGGCTGGAACTTCCCGGGGATGCCAGGGAAAGGTTTGGGTTCGGTGAGGAAAAATTGGGAGGATGCCTGCAGGGAGTTTCGAATCTAATGAACAATATCACCCCCATGTGGATAATGTCCGATCCGTCGGATATACGCGCGGTAGCCATGGTACGCGCGCCATTCACCGAAAGGCCAACCATAT
>WJIJ01000181.1 GCA_014730345.1 Candidatus Zixiibacteriota bacterium
GTAAAATCGTCGCCGGAGGAAGCCCCCAGCAGTTGAAAAGCGAACATATCCGCAACCCCATGCTGGAGGTCGAATGCGATAATGTTATCGAAGCCATGGAAGTCTTACAGCGGGAAGATTGGGTGGTAGAGACTTCGGTGTTCGGTACTTACATCCACCTGAATGTTAAAGAAGAAGAGGATGCCCGGGAGAAAACTAAAAACCTGCTGGAAAAACATGGCATAGAATTGAAAAGGATAGAGCGAATAGTGCCGTCGCTCGAGGATGTTTTCATACATGTTGTTGAGCGGGGTTAAGACATGGTTTTGAACCTGAAACCGATAATCAAAAAGGAGATTTTCCAGATAATCCGCGATAAGCGTGCGCTTGGCGTCCTGCTTTTTATTCCCGCGTTCATGCTGGTGATGTTCGGTTACGCGTTGAATTTTGATGTAAAACATATCAAACTCGCTGTTTACGATGAAGACAACAGTGCTGAAAGCAGGGAATTTGTTCAAAACTTCACCCGCTCGGAGTATTTCGACCTGATTAAATACCTCGATGACTCCGATGAGATCGACCGCCTGATGGCTACCGAAAGAATAAAGGCGGCGTTTGTCATACCGGAGGATTTCTCTCATAATCTTATAGCCGGCAGGGAGGCACGTGTTCAGGTGATTATCGATGGGGCTAACGCGAACTCCGCTTCCACAATCGTGGGCTACGTACAGGCTATCACCAGCGATTTTTCCGGTGAAATAGTTGTCGACGCGTTGAAGAAGATAGGAAAAACCGGCATGTCCCTGCCCGTAGATTTCCGTCCGCGGATATGGTTCAACCCGGAACTCAAAAGCGCGAAATTCCTTGTACCGGGACTAATCGGCTTTATCCTCATGGTTACCGCGGTTATCTCCACCGCCCTCTCGGTCGTACGCGAAAGGGAGAGAGGGACCATGGAACAGATAACCGTATCTCCGATTAAACCGGTGGAATTGATAATCGGGAAAGTCATTCCATATATATTTATCTCCCTGGGAGCGACGGTGATGGTGTTATTATTCGGATTTCTTTTATTCGGAGTGGAAATCAAAGGGAGTATTCTTCTGCTGTTTTTGGTAACATTGATATTTATTATAGGGTGCCTGGGATTGGGCGTACTCATCTCGACTTTCGCTAAAACCCAACAGGTGGCTTTTATGATAGCCGCCATGGCCACAATGCTTCCCACGTTTATCCTCTCGGGATTCGTGTTCCCCATACGGAATATGCCCGTAATCGTCCAGGCGGTTACCTATCTTGTACCGGCGCGATATTATTTGGTGGCACTCCGGGCGATTATTCTGAAAGGGGTCGGTATATGGGCATTCTGGGATCAATTGTTGTTTATGCTGGCTTTCGCTTTTATGACGATTGTTGCCAGTTCCGTCAGGGCAAGCAAGATAAGGTTGTAATGAAAAAGATATTTTATATAATAAAAAAAGAATTTCTTCAGTTCCGGCGCGACCGGCGAATGTTCGGTATAAGTTTTGTCGCGCCGGTTATCCAGCTTTTACTTCTCGGATACGCCGCCAATCTCGATGTTAAAAATGTCCCGATTGTGGTATATGACATGGATAATACCAGTATCAGCCGGGAATTGATAACCAAATTCACCAATTCCGGCTATTTCGAAATCCGGGATTACATCGATGACCCCGATGATATCGACCGTTATATAGATTCAGGTGAGGCTGAACTCGCTTTTTCTATACCCCGCGGATTCGCCAACGAACTGACCGCCAACCGTACCCCGCAGTTACAGGTGATAACCGACGGTTCAAATGCCAACTCGGCCACAATAGGATTGAACTACGCGTCTATGATAATTTCCGATTATTCTACCAATATTATGATTCAGCATCTCAAGGGATTGAAAAAGCTTGGATTCAGCAGGCCGTACGTGGAACCGGAAATCAGGATATGGTACAATCCCGATTTGAAAAGCAGGAACTTCATGGTTCCCGGGGTGCTGGCCTTACTCCTGATGGTGGTAACCATGATCCTGACTTCGCTGGCAATAGTGAAGGAGCGGGAGATAGGCACCATGGAGCAGTTGATAGTTACTCCAGTAAAACCATACCAATTGATAATAGGCAAGCTGACCCCGTTTACTATTATCGGTTTGGTGGATATAATACTGGTGCTGATAGTAGCCGCCTTCTGGTTCGGGGTCCCGGTGAGGGGGAGTATTTTACTGCTTTATGTTCTCTGCGCGTTCTTCCTGCTCAATACCCTCGGTTTAGGCCTGCTGGTTTCGACCCTCTCACGCAACCAGCAACAGGCGATGCTCTCGGCGATTTTCTTCATTATGATGCCTATGTTGTTTTTCAGCGGTTTCGTATTCCCGATAGAAAATATGCCCATGGTATTCCAGTACTTCTCCTATCTATTACCCTTGCGCTATTTCTTTGTGATTGTCCGGGGTATATTTTTAAAAGGAGTAGGTATAGTGGAACTATGGGATGAAGCCGGTCTGCTGTTGTTTTTCGGTTTATTGATTATGACCTTGTCGATAAAAAGATTCCGGAAAAACCTGGAATGATGTTTGAGTTAATTCATGCCTCCTCCGTAGCGGATCCGCGCCGGCGACATGGATTCCCGCCTTCGATGTCTTTCAGCCATCTCGCGGGAATGACGGGGATGGGGATTATTCCCACCGCAAGAGGCTTGTTGAAAAACATACGGAGTGTGGCATGTTTAGTTTCTCTCGATTTATCGAGGGAAAATAAGCATGTTAATTCCAAGAAACATGTTCTTGAGTCCGCCGCGGCAGATGAGGACATCTGCCGCGCACCCGTTGACTTCGTGCGCGGTTCCGTCCCCCCGTTCATATGTGCCCGGCAGGTGTCCTCCCGCCACAGCGGACTCAAGCGCACCTGCCGGGAAAATCTTACTTCAACAACACCATCCTCCGGCTGTGTTTTACATCTCCCGTTTTCAACACGCTGAAATATATCCCCGATGAAAACCTATCAGCATTCCAGCGCACCGAATGTTTCCCCGGCGAAATCTCGTCATCAACCAGTGTCGCTACCTTTTGCCCCAGTAAATTGTATATCTCTAATTGGACTTCACCCTTTTCTTCAACCGCGTATTCGATAACCGTCGCTGAATTGAAGGGATTGGGGTAGTTGGTCAGGGTTATTGATGCCGGCAGGTTTGAGTTATCATCATGTACAGTTGTTTGAATCGGATGATGCAGGTTATTGGTATGCTGGGGGTCGTGGCAACTCATGGGCCAGGGGAAACGTTCGGGGATATAGGGTACGCCATCAAGTTTATAAACATATATATTGAATGGGCCGTTAGGATAATCGGTCTTAAAAACCATTTCAGCAATGTCATCATTGTCAATATCTCCAA
>WJIJ01000034.1 GCA_014730345.1 Candidatus Zixiibacteriota bacterium
CTCCAACAGAACTTCACCCTTTTCTTCAACCGCGTATTCGATAACCGTCGCGGAGTTGAACGGATTGGGATGGTTGGTTAATGTAACCACTGCCGGCAGGCTGGGTTTATCTTCTCGTACCGATGTTTGAATCGGATGATGAAGGTTATTGGTATGCTGGGGATCGTGGCTACTCATAGGCCAGGGGAAGCGTTCTGGGATATAGGGTACGCCTTGGAGTTTGTAAAGGTAGATTCTTTGTGTAGGTCTCCCTCCAGCGGAATATTTAGAATGAAAAACCATCTCGACAACACCATCATTGTCTACGTCGCCAAGCGCTATTCCCCCTGGGAAAGTACAACCATATACCCACAATGGAAAATGCTCTAATAACTCACCTCCTTTATTAAGGGCCCAAATGCGGCCTTGATACAACCCTGTAATAGAGTCTCTCGTTTCTACATTATAGTTAAAAAGATAATCCGGGCTTCCGTCGCCATCAATGTCCCCAATAGAAGGTTTATCCCAATTACAGCCAGCAGGGTGCGGGGTGTAAAAAGGCCAGCCATCTAAAACCTCTCCTGCTAAAGCGTCAACCAATAAAAATTGCCCGTTATAAGTACCGCCGAAAGCAAGGTAATTCCGATTGTCTGAGACATCATTGCCCACGGAAAGCGAAACGGGCGACCATATTTCATAATAATAGGGCCAGGGTGTTAACTCATCTCCTCTATGATTATAAATTGTCACATAGCCTTGGGTTAAGGGCGGGGGATATCTTGGGATGCCGTAAAGCAATGCGATTTCAAGAGTCCCGTCTTGTTCTAAATCGAATAATGCCGGCGGACCGTCAATTATCACTGAATCATTTAGCGCCCCAACTGTAACCGGGAATCCTTCAAGCAATGACCCGTTCGCTTCAAATGCAAAAAGGAAACCATCGTATGCGGTAACAACGATTTCAGGATGTTCATCATTATCAATATCTCCAACAGCGAATCCTCCGGCATTAATACCTTCAACCGGCCATCCCCCGTATAATTCTCCGTTTCCTCTATAAACTCTTAATTGATGAGAAGAAAACGGATAACGTCGATGGGCCCCTACGATAATTTCCATTGAACCATCATTATCAAGGTCGAAGAGGGACAACTGATTTGACATTGACCCGCCCATAAGCTCGACAGGAAAACCGGCGCATATACCCCCATCATCATTCAAGGCTAATAAGTAGGAAGTATTATCACTCAAGTTTATCCAGTCATCAACTATCTCCGGCCGATTATCACCATCGATGTCGCCTATAATTGGAGAATTATAAAACTTTGTGTCTGGATTAGAATCAATGTAAGGCCAACCCGAAAGAGAATTACCAAGGAAATCATAGGCGTGGATTTTTTGGCGAAACCCGAAAAATATCTCTTGGGTACCGTTAGCATCAATATCGTAAATAGTTAATCCCTGCAAAGGAGATCCCAATATTGATCCTTCATGTATCAGTACAGGCCATCCCTCCATCAGAACAGGTTCCTGGGCATGGGAGTTTGTGGTTGAAACGGACAATATAATTAGCAATAGGTACTTTTTCATGACTGCCTCCAAAGTAAAAGCGGGGGGAATTAAAAGTCAATTCTCCCCCCTTCTTGGATTACTCGGTATGCTCGCATTCAGAGAATGTACCCGTAAGATACAAATCTTTACGAATGGATGCTATCCCTTTAGTCCCCTGATGCGTATCTCCTTTCAGAGGATCGGAATCATCATATCTTCCTCGAAGGCAGTAATCGCCTGTCATCCCGCTGGTTCCTATCGAATAATAACCATTACTCGATGTTACATGCATTGGATCCTCTCCTTCGATTTGTAAATACACATCTACATTATCTCTAAGTTGACCATCAACATAAGTGTATCCATGAAAGCATGGATATTGCGATTCTCCTGATTCGGTCATGATAAATATCGCCGCGATGATAACTAATAATGTTATAGGATAAAGTAATCTAACCTTCTTCATAATTATCTCCTGCTTTTAATGAAATTGAAAGTGATTATTCTTTACCTAATTCGCCTAATCACTACCCGGCGGTCCCCGCGCGAAGGACGCTCCTAAGCTCCCCCCCCCTCAACGGTTTATAAATAACGCTCCACATACGGCACATTACGATATCCTTTTCCAATTAGATGCATTCTGCCCCCGTAACAAACCTAATATAATTAGACAGTATCAATCTGTCAAGCGAAAAACATTATGTTAATACGTATATGCGTATACGTATTCGGCGTATGCCGTTGTATCGCCTTTGGTTATCATTATTGATACGGCATAAAATCGCGGCGTCATATTCCTGAACGTGACGCTTTCCTTTTCAGCGGCAGCAAACGACCCCGCTCGGTGCCCGGCAGGTCTCCAGACCTGCCGGGAAAATCTTACTTCAAAAGCACCATCCTCCGGCTGTGTTTTACATCTCCCGTTTTCAACACGCTGAAATATATCCCCGATGAAAACCTATCCGCGTTCCACCTTACCGAATGTTTCCCCGGCAAAATCTCATCATCAACCAATGTCGATACCCTTTGCCCCAGCAGGTTGAATATCTCCAACAGAACTTCA
>WJIJ01000182.1 GCA_014730345.1 Candidatus Zixiibacteriota bacterium
GGAGTGGTCGAATGGATTTTTCAATTGACCTTCCATGCCCAAAAAACGTTCAAGCCTGTGAAACTCGTCATCTCCCCGCATGAATTCCTCATATTTCAGCAGGATTTTATCGAATGGTTTGTTCAACAGCATTAAAAGCTGGCGGTTATACGCTTTCCAAACTTCAAGTCCCTTCTCCAGCGACCATCCCGGTACCGGTTCCGAACCTCCCTGAAAAGCCAGCCCCTTCGCGACGCTGTTGGGATTACGGTAGATAAACACTACTTTTATATTAATCCCCATAGAGGCAAAGATCCTCTCCCAAAAATTTAGAGTAAACAACGTTCGCGGGTCTTTCAGTCCCCATAGGCGTCCGGTTTCCACATATTCTATTATCAGCGCTTTGGCTACTTTTTCCATCGAAGGTTCAAAACTGTCTGATTCAACAGGATTTTTCCACTCTGACTTGGACATACATAAAACGAAGTCATTTACTTTCGTAAAACGGCGGTCTTCTCGAGGTTTTTCCGTATCCATGGTTACTTCATCAACACTTAAATTGAGGAATTTCCATAAGGGGACTTTTACGTAGGGCTGACTGCCCTCGGTTACCGGAACCTTAATTCCCGCATCAAGAAGTATATTTTCTGGTTTATCCCCTCCCCACTTCTTAATCCAGCGCGCAAACATGGGTAGGGTCAATTTGGTTTTAAGTAAATCCATATCACCCATAAGCACCCCCCCTTCATAGAGGCAATCGGAAACCATTTCCGTCCCGCTTCTGTGGCAGGATAATATAATTACACAATTTCTGCTATCGGCAGTAGTTTTCATGGGGAATTCTTTTTTCCTGTGTTGGTTGATATGTGATTACGAACTGATATCTATTTAGAATTTCGGATAATTTTATCAGAAGCTTGAGTTGTATTCTTGGGGTTTAACGCCCCGCTCCCCAACCGCGGTTTTGAGAGTAAAGCGAGGTCTCTATATCCACCGGGTCGGTAACCATCTTTCGGAAGGAGTATTCACGATAAGCCTCGTAAAATTCCCGGACATCCTCCCGGTATTTACCAACCATCGGTTCGGGAATAAGCCCTATTTCTATCTGTGTTCTTATTGTCTCCATTACTCTCAGCTTCCATTGGGGGCGCACAAACTCCTTAAGATTTGATGTCAAGCGCTCCCGCACCGGGTAGCATCCGAAATCACGGCATATATCCTCCTGGTGGTCCCGGGAGACAAGCTTCTGTATAATCTTGAATGACAGCTCCCTGTTCGGGCTGTTGGCGGGCACCGCCAGCATGAAACCATCGAGAATTGAAAAACGGTAGCCAATCCTCTCCGGATGCCCATTGAATTTTATGTTCAGTGAAACCGCCCGGGGGATAACCGCCGGATGGATATCGTACTTATCCGGAATATCCTCAGGCAATCGGCTGTACAGGTCGGTAACATCGAGCTGGCAATAGTAGACATCGCCGTTAATAAAGCGTTCGGCTAAATCATAGCGCCCCCACGAGGAATCCTCGAATGCCCGATTATATATGCCGTATTTGAAAAACAGGCTCTCCCATCGCAACTGTTCTATGGAATGGCGGTGGTTAATGTTTAGCAAATCCGAGGGCTTCGCGCCCAGGCAGAAATTTCTGACCGAGAAATCTCTAATAAGGTAGCTGTTAAAACCGCCGTAATGGGCTACTCCCGGATGCGGTTTCTGCGATACAGAATCATGCGCCCAGAAATAACCCGCGGTGAAAATATCGAAATAATCCCATTCCGAGGGATTAATCTCGAGATTATAATCCACCGGGAATCCCTCGAAATTCTCCATTTTCAAAATACTGTCCATCCGGGCGTAATGCCTCCGGTAAAGCTCCACCGCGTCGCGAACCCTGTCCCGATGGTAAAAAGTAAGTATTGTCGAAATATAATAGGGATAACAATAAAGTTTACCCTCCACTATTCCCTGCTTTATCGATTCTCCGGTAAATGAAGCAAGATCGTCTTTCAGTACGCCTTCATCCACGAAATTAGACAACTGCAGAATCAACGACTGGTTGACCAGCAACTGGGCCTTGTCCGGCGGAACCAACGCAACCACCGGCCCGGTTACCGTGTTGGTGAGAACCGATTTAAGGGAATCATAATACTGCTCTGGGTCGTCTATATTGATTATCTCGATTTTGAAATCATATATCTCCCCCGGGGCGCCTACCGCGCCGGCAAGCATCTCCGCGTGCTCCGGAGACAGGGATGTTAAAATATACGCTTTATTGATGTCCTTTTCGGAAGCGCATCCTGTAAGCAATAAAAGGAGGGATAATAATATAAGAATAAGAAAAGATTCCCGGTTCATCCCTGAGTTTTATTCCTCAGCCGAAATCTATCCAGCCCGGTGGAGGCTGAATCAAACAAATATACAAAAATAGCCGCGGCTAAAAGCCAGCTGTCGCGGACAAATGTGCCCCATGCATCCGCTTTGGCATCGGGGGATACAGTGAAACATCCGCATTGCAGATTTACTCCTCTGATTATATTTATGCCGATAGCTATCATGAATACAACCAATAATAAAGTAACAATACTGAGTGAACCTTCACGGTACAATCCCAGCACCAGGAATAATCCCGCCGCCAACTCTATCCATGGAAGCACAATCGCCCAGAAATTTATAAGGTAACCCGGCAGGAGGCGGTAATAGTGGATGATTTTAGCGAATTCCGCGGGATGGATAATCTTATCGATACTGGCATAGATAAACGCCGCTCCCAGTATCACCCTTAATATCAAAGCAATGTATTTCAAAAAATCCCGCACCTATTGCTCCTCGCCGTCCTCGAATACCGCCTCTTCCTGTTCGACCGGCATTCCAGCCCTAATCCAGAGTTCAAAACCGCCGTAAAGAGTATAAACATTGGTATAACCCTCCTCGCTCCTCAACAGCCGGGCCAGGTAAAGCGACAAATCACAGTCTTCTTCTCCGCAGTATGTTATAATCTCGGCCTCTTTGGATACCTTTTCCCTGAAAGCTCCTATATAATCATCATACTCATCGAACGGAAGCAAAACCGCCCCTTTAATATGGCTCATGTAGTAATCATCCGGATAACGGGCATCCACGAAAACCGTGCTGTTAGCCTGGTACATTACCATCGCCTGGTCTACCGTTACCAGCGTATCATCTTCCTCGAAATATTCGGGCTTTACGATTCCGGTGGAATCAAAAGCGACCCTCCAGGTTCCCACCATGGTAATCCCGTTCGGGGAAACCGCGTTGGCTATCAAGCCAATTAATGATGCCATTACCGCTATAAATATCGCCTGAATTAATAAACGCCGGGGTTTCCCGTCGCGAATTCGGTCCATACACTGCTCCTCAAACCGGAAGTTTATTTTTTTGTAACAACTCAAGCGCCGCTTTGTTCCATCCGGCGGGACCGATTCCATCGGCAAAATTCAATCCCTGCACATCCCGTATATCAAAATCGAAATGCCCCGGCTTGGGCGGTTTTTTGACCGCTATCGGAATCTCCACAGCTTCGAAAAGGGGAATATCATTGGGCGAATCACCAAACCCCACGCTCTTCCATCCTCCCCCCAAGGCTTCCTCAAAACGTCCCAGAAGAACCTGTATGGCCATCCCCTTGTCACAGCCGCCGGTGAGATGATAAAACCGGTTGCCGCGGACCACGTTCAAGCCCCGATGATTAAAATACTCTATCAGCCTCTCGGCATCGCCGTTAGGGTCCGTGGATTTTATCACGAACGGCTCATCGAAGCCGCGCTGGCGGGCATGGGGAACATCTTCCTCTTTTATTCCCGTAAGTTTTATTATCTCCCTGTCGGAAAGCTGGGACATCCCCTGGAGTTCAATTTTCAGCTTGTTCGACGCTTCCTTCAGCTCCCGTTTAAGGATTGAATACTCGACGCCAAGACCGATAATTTCGAACTCGTCGTCCGCCGGATTGCCCTCGAAATAACCCTTGGGTATGTAAATCCCGCCGCCGTTTTCGCAAACAAAAGGATGCACATTTTTCAGTTTGGCGCGAATACGGCATATCTCCATGGCGGTCTTGGAGGTAACAAATATCAACGGAATATTATTCTGGCGGATAAAGTCCAGCGCCTTGGATGCCGCCGCCGCCGAATAGTTCTCCGAATCGAGCAGGGTACCGTCAAGGTCGGTGAATATTATGTATTTAGGTTCATTTTCCATGTTTAATCGGCTTTGATAAAATACATCGACGGAATTTAAAATAAATTAATCCACGAAGCAATCGTTATATCCGCGAATTTGTTTTAATCTCTACGGTTGTTAAATTCTTCATCAAATATTAGCGGCGGCTATATTACTTCGACAAGCCGCCGGATTATACCCAAGAGCGATGGGTTTCAGATTGAAAATTTTTTAGTCAATATATGGATTATATATAATGTCAGTATTCCTGGGGCAGGTTTTCAGCAATTGTAAGATAGCGGTCTTCCTCGGATGCTTCGGTCATGAAATCCTCCAGAATCCCAATATTACTGGGAGCTATTTTGTTTATCCGCAATCCGCTCTCATACATGCGTGGATTGGCCTCCTCCCTGCACCAAACCACCTCGGCGTCGAAAATCAATTCCTTGATTCCCATTTTAGGTTTGGGAAGGGTTAACTTGAAATGATACGTTGTCTGGGGGATTACAGGGTGTTCGCCCCTCATACGCAATCCGCGGGTAGTTAAATCAACTACATTACCCACCGAACGAATATCGTTCTTGTGGCTGACTTCCAGATAAGAAACGACCTGCATCCTTTTATACTTCCGGTTTTCTCTCATTGATATTGCCCCCCTAAAAGATTTGCCGGACTGCCGCCTCTGGCAGTTAATTTGCAGATACAATTGTTGTCCGATTATCCGCTGTTTTATCGATTTCAGTTATTATCGACCAAAATCATAAAATCGGTAAGGGATTATTCAAAATGGTCAGATATTGCGGTTTCGTATAACCTGTATATAGAAGTTACTTATATTAAAACAATATCAAACCTATACGATCTTCCACTGGAACGCGCCAAACGCCTCCCCTTCGACACGAACACTATCTCCCTTCGAAAGTTCTCCCACTCCCTCCGGGGTGCCGGTGTAGATTAAATCGCCCGGCAGGAGTTGCCATATCTCCGAAAGCGATGTGATAAGCCGGGTTATGGGAAAAATCATGTTCGAGCTGTTGCCGTCCTGGCGAAGTTCATCATTGACATAACATCGGAAGCCGATGGCCTCGAGGTCTCCAACTTTCGATAATGGCGCAAATTCACCGACAGGCGCGCTTTCATCGAAGGCTTTTGATGTCTCCCACGGATGCCCCTTGGTTTTAAGCTCATTCTGGATATCACGCATGGTCAAATCCAACCCCAAACTTAAACCGGAAATAAAATCAACCGCTTCATCGGAACTTATAGCCTTTCCCTCTTTTCCGATCAGAACCACTATCTCGGCTTCATAGTGTAATGATGTGCCGTGGGCGGGATAATGAACATCCTCGCCGGGCGGAACGAGACTGGTGGACGGTTTGCAGAAAATAACCGGGGACGATGGTATCGCGCTTTTCATCTCCGCCACGTGTTTGGCGTAATTCTTCCCGATGCAGAATATCCTGCGGGGTATATAGGTGTCGTCGCTTAACTTAATCTCCATTACATATCACCTTCTTCTAATAAATTTACTATTGATTAGAAGATACGGGCAATATAAAGCGGGAGCAATATTAATTATTCATCCTCGACCTTAACCGCCGTTCCGTATGCCAACAGCTCAGCGGCTCCCTGCATCATCGATGATGTCGAAAACCTCAGGGTGACAACGGCGTTCGCTCCCATCTTCCGGGCTTCGGCTATCATCCGGTCAATTGCCTGCTCACGCGATTCGGCAATCATCTTTGTATAATCGCTAACCTCGCCGCCGACTATATTGCGCAATGCCGCCGCTATATCACGGCCCACATGCCGCGCCCGGATAGTATTTCCCCTGACCAATCCATAGACTTCGACTATCCGCTTCCCGGGAATCGTATCCGATGTAACCAGTATCATCTCTGCACCTCGTCGTAGCGTTCATGTTTACGCAGGAATAACCGCTCCCGAACTATCGAGACAAGCAGTATCACTGCCCCTGTTATAAGCGTTCCCACTCCGAACCGCACTACAACCGGAATCGAAGAATCCATGAAGAAATTCTCCAGTATGTTCCATATTCCGAAAACAAGGAGAACAATGGCACCCGAAGAAAAGAGGAGCCAACCTATTCCTCGCTCCAGGCGGTTGTATATACCGTTCCAGTAACCGGCCCACATTCTGTCAGGCAAATCCGTAAAACGCATATCGTTGGTCGCCTCCTTTATCCTTAACAGTTCATCATACTCCTGCCGGCAATCAGCGCACTGCTGGAGATGCTCATCGAGCAGTTCCTCCTGGCGGGGATCGAGTTCACCGTCAAGCTTACCGGATATCAGTATCATCGCTTGCTGGCAGTTCATTTATTCATCACCTCAATCTGTTTTTTCAACCTTAGCCGGGCATAATGAATGCGGGACATAACCGTCCCCACCGGTATCTTCATTATCTCGGCAATCTCCTGGTATGACATATCCTGAAAATGCTTAAGTATAATAATTTCCCGGGCGTCATCATCCAGCGTACCGAGGGCGTCCCAAATCAGCTTCTTTATGACCTTGCCCCGGTATTCCTCTACGGGCCCGCCTTGCGCCGGTACTTCCTCAATAATCACCGCCGCGTCGGAAATCATAAACTTCCGCCGCACTTTACTCGAGCGAAGGGCATTCTTGCACAGGTTCGAAAGTATGGCGAAAAACCAACTGCGGAAACTATGCTTTCCATCGTAACGTTTCAATGCCCGGTACGCGCGAATAAACGCTTCCTGGGAGAGGTCATAGGCGTCATCGCTGTTGCCCACAAATGCC
>WJIJ01000183.1 GCA_014730345.1 Candidatus Zixiibacteriota bacterium
AAAGGAGCGCAAAATGTCCCCGGTTAGCTGGATTATTCTAATTGTTATTGCGGCGGTTATCGTCGCCGCAGTAGTGTTTCTCGTCGCCAAAAATTACCGCAAAGTCGGCCCCAACGAGGTGCTTATCATTTCGGGCGGCAAACAGAAGACTGTTACCGAGCCGGACGGCACCACCCGTATGGTTGGTTACCGGATGCGTATAGGCGGCGGTACATTCGTTAAACCTTTTATCGAGTCGGCGCAGGTACTGCCGATCGAGATTTTAACGGTGAATATCAAGACCTCCGATGTGTTGACCAACAGCGGAATCGGCATAAGCTGTGAGGGGCAGGCCCAGATAAAGGTCGGGAGCGAGGAATGGCTGATTCGCCGGGCCGCCGAGCAGTTTCTGGGCAAAGGCGCGGAAGGGATGAAGGATATCTCCCGGCAGGTCATTGAAGGGTATATGCGCGGGCTTATCGGATCGATGAGCGTGGAGGAGGTTTACCAGAAACGGGAGGAATTCTCAAACCGTCTTAAAGAAGGGTGTAAGACCGATTTTCAGCGTATGGGGCTGGAAGTGGTCAGTTTCGCCCTCAAGGATATCACCGACGAACAGGGATATATCGAAGCGCTGGGTAAACCGAGAATCGCCAAGGTCAAGGCGGACGCGTCGGTGGCCCAGGCGGAGGCCGACAAGGACGCCACCATTAAGGCGGCAATAGCCCGCAAGGAAGGGGATATAGCGAAATACCAGGCCGAGACCGAGATAGCGGCGGCTAACCAGGAATATGAAATCAAACGCGCCGAATTCCTTTCCAATGTAAACCAGAAGAAAGCCAAGGCGGATATCGCCTATGACCTCGAGCGTCACCGCCAGAACCAGGAGATGAAGCGCGAGGAATTGGCTACGCGGCTGGTGGAGAAGGAATCGGGGATAAAGGTAGAGGAAGCCGAGATAAAGCGCAAAGAGCTGGAGCTTGAAGCGACGGTTAAGAAACTTGCCGAGGCGGATAAATACCGTATGCAGATCGAAGCTGAAGCGCAGAACTTCAAAATCACTCAGGAAGCCAAGGCAAGCGCGGAATCGATCCGTTTGCAGGGCGAAGCGGAGGCGGAATCGATGCGCAAGCGCGCCGACGCGTACAAGGAGTTCAACGAGGCGGCAACCTACAAGATGTTTATAGATATACTTCCGGAACTGGCCAGGTCGGTGTCCGAACCGCTTTCCAAGGTTGAAAAGATTATCATGGTTGGCGACGGCGCCGGCGGGGCATCGAAACTGACGGGGCAGGTGGCCAATATCATGGCCCAGCTTCCCGATGTGGTGGAATCGTTGAGCGGCGTGGATATGAAGAAGATGCTCAAAAAGATACGCAAAGAAAGCGAGAAGGAAGAGAAATAATCGCGAAATACCCGGAAGGTGATAGAGATGCTTGCGGATAGAATACAAAGAGTCGGGTTTTCCCCGACATTGAAAATAAGCGGCAAGGCTAAGGCGATGCGCGCCGAGGGAGTCGATGTGATCGACCTCTCCGTGGGTGAACCGGATTTTCCCACGCCCCTGAATGTTAAACAGGCGGGAAAACAAGCCATTGATGAGAACTTCACAAAATACACCGCCAACGCCGGAATACCCCAGCTTAAGAACGCCATTATCAAAAAACTTCGCGAGGACAACGGGCTCGATTATGAACCGGAACAGATAATAGTATCTTCAGGGGCTAAGAACTGCCTTTACAACCTGTGCGTGGCGTTGTTCAATAAGGGCGATGAAGCGATTATCCCCGCTCCCTACTGGGTAAGCTACCCGCCAATGGTTTCGCTGGCCAAGGGCGAACCGGTTATCGTGAAGACCAAAGAGGAGAATGATTTCCTGCTTACCCCGGCTGAGTTGAGCGCGGCTATTTCTCCGGTAACCAAAGCGCTGTTTATTAATAATCCCAGCAATCCCACCGGGTCGGCATACTCACGCGAGCAACTTGAAGAGATTTTGGAGATCGCGCTCGAGGAAGGTTTAATAATAATCGCCGATGAGATTTACGAGAAACTTGTTTATGATGGTTTCATGTTCAAATCGGTGGCGTCAATAAGCTCTAAAGCTAAAGAGCGCACGGTTATAATCAACGGCATGAGCAAGGCGTACTCGATGACCGGCTGGCGTTTGGGTTACGCCGCGGGGCCTGCCGAAATAATCGCGGCTATGGGCAAGGTGCAGTCCCACAGCACATCCAACGCCTGTTCTATTTCCCAGAAAGCCTCGGTGGAGGCGTTGAACGGCCCCCAGAGCGAGATTATGCGCATGACCGCCGAATTCCAGCGCAGACGCGACTATATGCTCCATAAACTGCGTTCCATACCGGGAGTATCCTGCACCAGGGCAAAAGGCGCGTTCTACCTTTTTCCTAATTTTTCGTCGTATTACAACAAACAATACCAGGGGATGGAGATACGTAATTCCTACGGGCTGGCGTATTACCTGTTGAAATACGCCCATGTGGCATTGGTGCCGGGAGAGGCTTTCGGCGATGATAATTTTATACGGTTATCCTACGCCACTTCCATGGAAAATATCGAGAAGGCGATGGAGCGTATTACTGAGGCGATGAGCAAGCTTACGCCTACCCGCAGGGCCAAAGCTGTTACGCTCAACAACTGGAAAACATTGCGCAAGGATTTTGTGCCGACCGACAGACATATTTCCGCCGAGTCCCGCGACGCGCTGGTTGCCGAGTCGGAGGATTTCCTCAGCCACGATAATTATTACGAGTGGAACGCCAACATCAACGGTGTGGTGATTCAATTGCGGACGAATCATCAGCACCTTTATGATTACTTTATCGAGAATTTTTACCCTGCGCAGATAGAATCCGATTTGGAGCCTCACGGGATTATTTATGCCGTGGGATGGATACCCGGGCGGGAGCCGCGGGCGTATTACAACAGCGAATCGAAGACGGCGTTCCTGTTCAAATCGGCGTTGTACGGGCAAATTCGCTCGCTGGCATTGGGGATGGTTATCGATTTAAGTGAACGGCTCTATGACACCTATTCGGTGCGCGGTTTTTGTTTCGATTACGATGGCCACGGGTTAGTGATAATGGCTCCTCCGGGGACGGGCAAATCGAAACTACTGGCGCAACTTCTGAGAACCGAGGGGATAAAACTGGTCTCCACCGACCTTTCATTCGTTCGTTTCGCCGGCGGCGCGCCGGTAGCTGACACGCCGGAACGGAAGTTCTATTTCCGCACCGATTTTGTGAAATACTACCCGGATTTTATCCCGCTTTTCGAGCGCAGTAAATGCGAAAACGTGGTAACTACTAAGGAAGAATGCGACTGCGACGAATGCCGTTCCGGCGGCAACTGCGATATTGATATGGGTTCTCCATACAATTTCGCCGGTTCAAAGAAATCATTCGCCATGCTCGATCCTTACTGGATAGGCGGACCGGAGAAACATACCAAGCGCACCAAGTTGCGCAAGGTTGTTCTGCTGAAAAACGACGGCGCGGGCAGGCTGGATGAAACCATCGACACCGAGACGGCCTTGAGGGTGGTCGAGGACAGCGGCGGCGGGCT
>WJIJ01000035.1 GCA_014730345.1 Candidatus Zixiibacteriota bacterium
GCCAGAGGCTATCAAGTGCGGTAATGACATAAGGAAGCGTCACGTTCAGGTACGTGACGCCACATTGAATAATATAAAAAAAACGGGCAGTTCGCTCCGCCCGTTTCCGTCAACCGTACAATTTTCGGGGCAACTGCCCGCTTATAATTTTTTTCTCGCGCGGTTGATTCCGGCAACGCCAAGTAAACCTGCCGCCAGCAATAATACCGTTCCCGGCTCCGGTACTGGATCGCTACCGAGAGTTTCGAAACCGAAATCATCGATGATGATCGGCATGTAGCGCGGAGCGGCAATACGCACATGGGCAATATTGTAATCATCGGATGTGTACTCCATGAATCCTTCGAGGTCGGGATTGGCATTTCCGTGCAGATGGTCCATCAGGTTCCAGTCCTCATCATAGATGAAGAAACAGAGCCTTTCATAAGAACCATAGTAGAACTGGACATGGTTGGCGTAGGAATCGAAATCAGCCTGAATGCCGATATCGAAGCTGGAGAACAAAACCGCCTGACCGGAACGGGTGGGAATTTCATCTCCGCCGAAACCATAAACCTGGTTTTCGAGAATGGTGGCTGTGGGGCCGAAATGGACCCCCTCGTAGTAGCTTCCGAGATTTTGAGCGCCTTCATAGTACCAATGATCCTGGCTTATGTTTTCAAAGTCCAGGGTGGTGAGCGCATAACTGCTTGACGCAGTTAGCATTACCATAAGGGCAATCATGAATAACTTCTTCATTAGGGAACTCCTCTATTTAGATTTACCATTGTTTCCGCGATTCTGTACTATACCCACGCAAGGCGCGTGCCGGAAAACAATTCCTCCAAGTGCTTGTCGTTGCTTTGATTGCTGTTTGCGGAATTTATGTAGTTATTTGTGTACGGATTTCCGACACTCTAAGCGCCAGTTTTTAAGCCGAATCGATATAAGCGGCCAAATGGTTGCAACTTAAGAAGTAGTCCGGGAAAATGGACAATTTCAAAATGAATATTATAATGTATGGTTTTAATCCAATACCTTGAGATTACACAAACGTTGAAGCCTTTATAATCCGGCTATTATGCAGAATGTGCAAAATTAAGGCAGTATATACCCGAGTTTTTCCAGTTTTGATTTCATTACGGTTATATCCCGCCTGAGATTTTCGGGGTTTTTAAGGAGGATATTTTGGGCGGATCTAATCGTTTTATCCAAAATATACGCATGGCTTAATCTGATGGAGTCATTTAAAAGGGCAATATTGTTAAGCTGAAGGGGATCGATTCTCAAATCGAAGAGCTGTTCAGCGGGGATATTATTTCCCTTCAAGTTGTTTTTTATATAGAGAAAACCATCGGTGCGTATACTGTAAAAATTATGGCCGGGATTAGCAAGTTGCCCGAAAGCGAAATTTTGAGATGAAGTAGTATCGAACAAGTCATTTCCGGGCAAAGCCGGGGATTGAAGCGCTCCAGTGAAATTCGACAGGGTAGGCATTATATCAACAGTCTGTACAATTTTTTCGATTCTTGCGCTGGGATTGGTTTCTCCGGGACGTTTAATAATCAGCGGCACCTTCGTTGATTCATCGTGGAGGTTATAACCATGCCCATAGTTTCCATGGTCGAGAAACTCCTCGCCATGGTCGGAGGTGAAAATTATGAGGCTGTTATTATATAAACCGGTTTCCCGCAGGTGATTAAAAAGCTGTCCTATATGGAAATCCATGTACTCGATTTCCTGTATATACGCGTCCCGAAGCAGGTCGACCATCTCTTCATCAGCATCGGGCGGGTTATAGCCCCTGCCGTTGTAGGGATGAACATAATAAGGACCATGGGGATCGAAAAAGTGGATATAAATAAACAACGGTCTTGATGGTTCATTTTCCAGATATTCAACAACTTCCGCGCTGATCTTTTCGGCGGGCTGGTAGTAATGCTCAACTGATTTGCGTATATTCAACATCCTGACCGCCGGTTCAATAATGAATTGATAAAGGCGTAAATTATAGGTGAAAAAATTCGCCGGAGGTATATACTCGGCATCGAGGTAGAAATAATTCTCGAAGCCCTGGTCGAGCCCGCGTGAGGGGTGCATTAACGGATTGGTGATAAACGCGGTTGTAGTATATCCTTCATCGGCAAGCATCTCGGCCATTGTATAGATATCATTTGGAAAAGGATTGTCATGGTAGTGAACGCCATGTGTCGCAGGGTAATGACCGCTGAATATTGAGCAAACCGACGGCAGGGTCCAACTGCACGATGAAAAGGCATTTGTAAAGGTGATTCCATCATCAGCCAATGATTTCAAATTAGGGGTGTTAAGCTCGCCGAAATCTTCACCCGGATAATCTGCCCGCAAAGCATCGGCAAGGATGAAGATAATGCTGGGTTTATGCGAAAGGTGATTATATACCGAATCTATTGATGCCAACGGGGGGCTCTCTATGAAGGGAACATTGATTTCGAAACCCTCTTCTGTTGAGGGTTCTATTAATCCCGCCGCTACCAACATGGAAGCGTAAATCATGGCAACCGCCGGTTGTGAGATTGTTTTCATAATACCGGTTCGGTAGATCAATCTGAAAAATGGTATCGAAATAATCGCCGCCGGGATTGTAATTGCCATCATAATGAACGCGCCTGTTAAACCATTGAGATTAATATTCAAAAGGTTGGTGTTTAGATAAAACGCGCATATTAAAACAATATCCATAACAAATGCTACGCGAACTAATGCGCGTCTTTCACCCCCCAATCGTTTCCGCAATGGAATAATCAATATGAGGGTTAAACCGCCCAGTATCAATCCCGAGGGGTAATAGTAGAGGAGTAAATGAAACAAGGATTCAAGCGTCAGGTCGAGCCCCCGGCGGATAATGAGGTTTGCCGATTCCAGGCAACCAAGCGCCAATCCGACCCAGCCCATGGTTAATACAAAACGGCAATATGTGTCATCTTTCAGTTTTTGGAGTAATGCCATCTATTTCCCTGCAATAAATAATTATATCTTATATATCGTTAAATATATGGAATTCTAAAGATGATTTATCAGCCGGGGCGTATATTTTGCGTATCAAGGCAATATATAGCCAAGTGATTCAAGCTTTGATTTCAGGGCGGTATTGTTTGGTTTATGAATGCCGTGTGTATCATCAGCCTTACGGGCGGCTATATCAATAGTTGCCCGCAGTTTTCCGGCAAAGTGATCCCGCAACGAATCGTTTTTATTCACTATATTGACGAGTTGTGATGGATCGTTTCTCAAATCAAATAATTGTCGAGGGGGGCGATTATCCATGGTCAAAAGGTTCTCGATATAGCGATAGTTCTTAGTCCTTATGCTGTTAATCTCCCTGCCCGGAATTCTATACTGGCTGAGGGCAATGATTTCCGCCGGTCTTTGACCGAACAGGTCTACTCCGGCTAAATTGCCGGAAATTTCAATTCCCGCGGAATTAGCCAGTGTCGGAAACAGATCGATACTGCGAATGAGGTTATCCATTTTAGTCCCCGGATTGTTTTCGCGGGGGCGTTTTACAATAAGCGGTATACGGGTCAGTTCATCGCAGAGATTATCGAGATGAAGCCAATTGCCATGGTCCAGGAATTCTTCGCCATGGTCGGAGGTAAATACGATCAGGCTGTTATGATATAATCCCTTATCGATAAGGCGGTTGATAATATACCCGATGCTTTTATCCATGTATTCGATCTCCTGCAGGTATGCCTTTTTAAATACAGCCAGCATCTCCTCCTGCCCTTTCTCGGGGATATAACCGCAGGCTTCGTAGGGATGGTTATAATAAGGGGCGTGAGGGTCGAAGAGGTGGATATACATAAAAAACGGCTGTTTCGGGTATTTATCCAAATATCCAACCACTTCATCGGCGACCGTCTCGGCGGGTTGGTAATAGTTCTCAACCCCTTTGCGCATTGATAGAAACTCAGCGAGAGGATCGATTACAAACTGGTAGAGCCGTAGATTAAAAGTAAAGTAATTAGCCGGGGGAAAGTAATCACAATCCAGATAATAGTAATCCTGGAAACCCCGGTCCAGCCCTTGAACGGGATGGAGGATAGGATTGGTTACAAACGCCGCGGTTGTATAACCTTCTCCCGCAAGTAATTCGGCGATTGTAACCGCGTTTTCCGGTAGCGGGTGGTCTATATAATGCAAACCATGGGTTTCCGGATAATAGCCGGTTAAAATCGATACTACTGATGGAAGGGTCCAGCTACAGGACGAGATCGCGCTGGTAAATACAACCCCATCATTGGCGAGCCTTTTTAAATTTGGCGTGTTGAGATTAGAGAAATCCTCTCCCGGGTAATCGGCTCGAAGGGCATCCGCGAGGATGAAGATGATGTTCGGCCGTCGCTGGTTTATACTGAATGATGAATCGATAGAAGCCAGTTCGGGACCTTCGTTTAAAGATTCGTTAGACGGAATCTCTTTTACTGGTGAAGTATATATCATACCCGAACTTACCATGACGGTAAGATAGATAATAGCCACACAGGGATGAGCCAGTATCTTCATCAGCTCGGTTTTCTCCATTAGCTTGAATAAGAACACGGCAACCGTGGCAGTCATTAGGGATATGAAAAATGTCATCAAGCCGCCCCCGAACCCATCGAAAGCAATATTCATCAGCCGCGTATTTAGATACAGGAATGTAATGAATATGATACTAAAAATAAAAGCTGTTCGGATTAAGAATTTGCTGCAGATATTGAAAATCTTGAATACCGGGTAGATTATTAAAAGTGATATAGCTCCCATAAGCAAACCCGCCGGATAGTAATAGAGCAGGAGGTGGAACAGCGAATCTGCCGTGAAATCTATTCCGCGCCGTAGAACAAGGTTCGCCGACTCAAGGCATCCCAGGGATAAACCAACCCAGCCCATGGTGAAAATGTAGCGGATATATGAATTATTAAAAAAGGTCATACAGGTATACCGTTCTGTAATCTGTAGGGAGCACCAATCCTTTATAAATATATCGTAATTAATTGGGAGTTCTTAAGGAGGATTGCCGCTGAATAAAGTAATCAGCGAATATTACAAAAAAATAAGGGATATGACACAGAGCCATATCCCGTAAGTAAAAATGGTTGGATGCTTGTAACTATCGTCTTCCTCTGCCGCCCCCCTGTCCTCGTCCGCGTCCGCCGCGGCTTCCCTGACCCCGGTTTTTGCCGCTTTTTTGCCCGGAACCCATACCTCGGCCTCTGCCGCCGGTACGTCCGCCGCCCATTCCCCTTATCATACCGCTTTCACGGCTTTTTCCGATGCCGGGGTCTCGGATTAAACCATATCCGCCGCCGCGTCCTTCACCGGGTTGAAAAGCGCCTTCGCTTTCGCGGCTATGCATGAAACCGCCTCCGCCCTTGCCGTAACCCCGGCATGCTTTCTCGGGGTCAATGTCGGCAAGGTTGCCGGCTTTAATCTGTTCGATAGTATCATGGACGCTTTCCGATTCCGCCCGGCACACACGGATACCCTCATAACTTAATGCTTCGATGGCCCTGCGGCCCATATGCCGGCAGACAATACAGTCGATTTTAAATTTCCCCAACTGCCGCAGGGGATGGCATGTGCCATGGCTGTGTTCCGCGTTATGGTTGGGCTCGATTTTAATTTCACCGGTTTCCGTGTCGTACAACGTAAAAAACGGCGCCGAACCGAAGTGTTCAGACACTGTTCCTTCGGTTCCCGCGTTTCCTTTTGTAGGAATGCATGCTAACATTTTCATCCTCATTATCTTTAAGATTGACAATTAGCGCGTGATTATTGATCAAGGCATCGACAAGCTGTTTTCTTCCGCTGTAAAGCAACCTCTGTATTGTACCGCGGGAAACCCCCATCTGTTCTCCTGCTTCGGTCTGGTCCAGACCCTCGGAGTCGCATAGACGAAGCGCTTCGAACTGGTCGATGGAAAGATGGGTTTCGGCCGCGTCCTTCATCGGAACGCCCCGCGGTTTGTAAACCCGGTCTGCTCTATAACGGCGACAGCATCTTTTTTTTCTCGGTCTGGGCAAAATCACCTCACTTTTATTATGTGCGTATGCACATAATATTATAATCGGCAGGAAGTGTGTTGTCAATAGCGAAATGATAATTTTTCTCAAAAAAGTTAAAATAAAAAACCGCCCCGGGAGGCGGTTTTTCGCTGAGGAGTTTAGCAAATGGCGGCTACTTAAGTAAAGTCATACGCCGGGTCAACACCCTGCCGTCCGAATTAAGGGTGTAAAAATAAATTCCGCTCGAGTATGATGACGCGTCCCAGATAACGCTATACTGACCCGCCTGCATATTCTCATCAATCAACGTTTCGACTTTTTGACCAAGGATGTTGAAAACGCTGAACTCAACGCGTCCTTCATCAGGCAGTTCAAAGTTAATTGAAGTCCGGGCGTTGAAGGGGTTGGGGTAATTCTCGCTAAGAATGTATTTATCCGGAGTCTCATGGCTGTCGAAATCGCCTTTCAAGAACCAATCTTCCCCGCCACCATGAATCATGGGTCCACGGACTTCGAATTCAAACGATGTCGAGTCGATAATATTATCCTGGCTCCCAGCGTAGGCAATATAGTCGTAAGCGCCTATTGGGGCATAGGTCGGAACCTGCTGAATCATGTATGCTTCCAACCGCTGGTAGGCATTCAGGTGAACATCGGAAAACATGAATTGCTGATAAAAATTTCCATAATGCCTGACGCCGCCCCAGACATCGACGGAGACAGGATTGCTTAAATTGTTGACAACCGTTCCGGTGAACCCGAATGACCCCCCGGGCTGGACGATGGGCGGATTATAATTCGGGTCCATTCCTATACTCACCGCGGTCGATTGGATGGGATTGTGCGCCACGCCGATATCACCGTAGGGACTGCCGAACACGAAGTAATCACCGGTAGAAGAGAACGCCACATCATAAGCGGGTTCATCATACATCGCCAACCGGCTTCCATCGACAACATCGAAAAACTTGATACGCAAGGAGAAGGTGGAAAGAGAACCGTCTCTGCCGCATGTTATCAGCGTATTCCCATCAGGCGAATAATCTATTCCAAAGGTGCTGTTGGTGTAGGCATCGAAGTCAATGACATTTTCCCAGTCGCTTGCTCTCCATATCTTGATATTTCTCGCCGCTGACGCGAAGTAATTGCCGTCGGGAGAGAAATCGAGGGAGATGATATCTCCCGAATGGCCGGCGAGGGTCGCGATGAGATTGCCGTTGTTGACATCATAAACTTTAATATTATCATCGCTTCCGCAGGCGGCGACTGTCGAACCATCGGGAGAGATAGCTACATCATAGACATAATTGCCGGTGTAGACCGACATAACCCGCTGTCCGTTGTTGGTAGTGAAAACGTAAAGGTACCTGTTAGCCGCGCCACCGCCGGCGGCGAGGTATTGACCGTTTTCGGAATAGGCGACATAAGCGCCGCCGTTTTCATAAAACTCGTTACCGCTGGATATCTGCCAGACATTGTGGAGCCCTCCGGGCGGATAACCGGAGGTTATCCTCCCCGCGGCAAGAAACTGGTTGTCGGGCGAAATGTCCACCGTAATCAAATTGTCAAAGGTGTTCCCGAATTGTTCGATCAGCGATCCATTAGCGGCATCCCATAATCTCGCCCTGTCGCCGGCAACTGTCGCCACGAAGAGACCATCATTTGAAAAATCCACGCCATCGACCGAGCCATTTTGGGGGTTAATCCTCCAGACAGTATTTGGGGAGCCCTGCGAATGGGCATGAATCGAGGTTAAGAATACTAAGATTAGCGTAAGGAACAGAATTGCTCCCCGGCGGTTTGGATACAGCTTCATTTAAAACTCCTTTTTAAAATAATATAACGGAAATTCTCGAGGGTCGTATTGTAAGTCGATCGGATTTCTAAATGGAAACGTACTTCATCAATCAATACGAATCAGGGGAAGGATTGGATGTAGGATGTAATGGATAATTTTATTGAAGTATTACTTCAATAAAACCATCCGCTTAACCGATGTCTTTTCGTCGGCGGTCAGTTTGTAGAAGTATATTCCCGATGTGTGCTCGGAAATATCGCAATTGACTGTGTGATATCCCCCGTTCTGGAAATTATCGACAAGCGTTGCAATATGCTGTCCCATGAGGTTGAATATCTCCAGTTTCGCGTGACCTTCTACAGGCAATACATACCTTATATTCGTCGATGCATTGAAAGGGTTCGGGCAATTATCCAGGAGAACTACCTCAGAGGGCATAGCGCCGTCATCGTCATCGACTCCAACCATGGTAACCGTAACCGAATCGGAGGTTTCATAGCCGTAGGGTGAATATTGACCATCATTGGTATAAGCGAAGGCGGTATAGTAGTAAGTCGTGTTGATTTCTAAATCATAGTCATCAAACTCGCCGTCATTGCCTTCGTAAATCAACGAGCCATCTTCAACATCCTGTGGGAAATGGTCTTTGGAACGAATAAGTTTAGTTCCAGCATAATCGACATCCCAGACCGGATCGGTCCAGATGATTCTGACATACTGCCCATCATGGCATGCGTCGGTTCCGATTACAATGAAATTTATATTGAGGTGGGTATTGGCTCCATTGCGGGTAGGGAAACCATTTGAAAAGCTTTCGCTCGAAGTTTGGTCATTAAAACCCATATAACCGGACCGGTCCTCAACATAACCATCGGGATAACGCATGAAGGAAATATCTGTGCCGTGGTCGCTGTCCCACCCGACCTGGTCAACAACGGAATTATCCGAATTTACCAGGTAGATATTATCTCCACCGTACAAAGGATTGTAGTTTTGGGGGAAGTCTCTTTCGCGCAAGGTATAGAATCCATGAGGTTCTATATAGGTACCGGCGGGGATTATAAACCTGGTGTTGCATAGTATTTCCCAACTGCTAATGTCGATTGTACCGTCGGAGCGGTTGTACAATTCGATATAATTGCCATCGCCCCAGGTGTTATGCATGCTTATCTCATTGATAATCACCTCGGTGTTGCCATGCTCGCTTATTAATTCGTTATCTAATACAGGGAGAAACATTTCATACCAGTATCCCTGCCACCTATACGAGTGGTAGCCAAAAGGCGGTGCTACATTGGGACTCAAGATTCCGTATGCAAGCCTATCTTCCCAACCTGTATTAGTATTTAGAATTATAAGCTCAGATCCGGTATGGCTTAAATTAAAACCTGATGTATTTTCCTGATTTAGAATAACTGGCGTAAAAGGATGAATTATTAAATCAGAGTCTATGGCGACGGTATCGCCATCAACGATTAGCTTAAAATGTAACGCGTTCGTATCCTCAACCGTTATAAAAGAAACCCATGAAGGATCGATAGAATACTCCTCAAACAAAGGATCAACAATCGGGTTGGATAAAACCATCCCCGGCAATGCCATCAACACCGCCAGGAAAACCAATCCTGTTACAAATCTAAATTTCATCATTACAGCCTCCTGAGTACCCCTTAATGCCACTTTACTACCAAATCTCTGTCGGGCATAAAATTACTGCGTTTATAAGTGAACTTCTTTAACGCTTCGTCTTTATTATCAATGGTAAAAGGATAATTTATATCCACATCCTCGAAATCATCGGGGATAAATATTTCATACTCAGCCAGCTCGAAGGGTTTACCCCAAGCCGCGGTGGTAGTCAGGATGTATCTCGCTTCGTTGCCTTTCAGTTTCTGGCGGTAGATGACGGTCATCACGTTATCATCGCCGGGCATAAGCGGCAGACGGCAGGCGATGCTTTTTCCCCGGGGGCTTTCCCGGAAATCGATATCGTTTTCATTCCCGCCGTTGCGGAATCTCATGATGATGGAATCAGGTTCGGTGTGGGTTTCATCGATGGGAAACGGATAGACCAGCGGGAACCGAATCTTTTGGGATTTGTTGTTCCGGAAATAGTAAATTCCGGTGATATGGACATAATCTTCGTCGATGCGCATAATAATTTTCTCCCGGTAGAATTCGACCGGCTGACGCGGGAGGGGATTCGCGTTGGAGAAATCGTCAGTTGTGTTCCATTGAGCCAGAGCGCCACAGTAATCGTCCATCGACCCTCCTGAAAACAATACAGGTATAGACCATAGCAATGTTCCAAAAATAATCGCTTTAATAATGCATTTCATCCACTACCTCGGGACAGTTTTCATAAGCAGTGCGCTGAAACAGTAACCTTGGACAAATATAATGGATTTCTTAGGGGGGTCAAGGGTAAAGGACAAGGCAATTATTATAGTAATGCCGAGTCCATGCCTGCGGTACCGATATAAGTAAACTCGGCGAATAATTGCCGCCAAACCGCTGAGAATCCGATATTATCAAATCACAGGCGAAGTTGGAGTTCGCCTACTTCCTTCTCCACCGCCTTTACGATTGACCCGTCTCGAACCAGCTCCGCGATTTTGTTGATATCCGGGTAAAGCACGCGGTCATCCTCGAGGAAATCTACATGCTTGCGGATTAAATCATACGCCGGTTTAGTTCCCCTGCCCGGTTTGAGCGGTTTGCGGAAATCCATAGCCTGCGCCGCGCAGTACATCTCGATAGCCAGCACCGCGCCTACATTTTTCAATATCTCAGTGCACTTGCGCACCGCCACCGGGGTCATGGCCACATGGTCCTCCTGGTCGGCAGATACCGATATCGAATCAACCGTCGACGGGTGCGAGAGTACCTTGTTTTCCGAAACCAACGCCGCCGCCGTGTACTGGGCTACCATCAAGCCGGAGTTAAGCCCGCGCCCTTCCACGAGGAAATCAGGAAGGCCGGACAGAACCGGGTTTAACAGGCGGTTGCTGTGCCGTTCTGAGAGGTTGGCAATCTCGCTCATGGCGATACAAAGGAAATCGGTAACCATACCGATTACCTGCCCGTGGAAATTTCCGCCGGCGATATATTCCTTGTCATCCGGGAAGAAAAGCGGATTGTCCGCCGAGGAATTCATCTCGGTCTCTATCTGTTCACGGACATAGAACCATGTATCCACCGACGGGCCGATTACCTGGGGAGTACAGCGCATGGAATAGCCATCCTGAACCTTACCGGACTTTTCAGCCATAATCTCCGAACCGTCCATAAGCAAACGCAGGTTATGGGCAACCGCGTTTTGTCCTTTGAAAGGACGGACCGAGTGATAACGTGGGTCGTAGGCCTTAGCAACGCCCTTGAGGGCGTCGATGGTCATCGCCGAGGCGATAAACGCGTTCTTTAAAAGGTTGCGGGCATCTATCAGCAGAAGCGCCGTTCCGGAAAGAGTCATCTGCGAACCGTTGATAAGCCCCAGGCCTTCTTTGTAAGTCAAATCGACCGGTTCGATACCGGCGCGTTTTAACGCTTCACCGCCGGGTATCCGTTCGCCCCGGTAAAAAGCCTCCCCTTCGCCGAGGGCCACCGTTCCCAATTGGGCCATCGGGGAAAGGTCGCCGGACGTTCCCACCGAACCTTTCTCGAATACAACGGGAGTAACGCCCTTGTTAAGCATCTCAATGAAAATATTGGCGATTTTTGGACGGACACCGGAATA